>CAZKNC010000153.1:0-4044 GCA_964553935.1 uncultured Planctomycetia bacterium
GCGGGTGCAACCACAATGACCCGATGGCCCCGTTTCCGATAGCACGCAGTGAATTGCGCCACCGAACGCTCCAGGCCCCCCACCGAGGGCAGGTACGTATTGGTCACCATCAGAATGTTCATGCGACAACCCCCTTAAACTCTACGGAGGTTTGGTCGGGCTGAGCCAGCACCGGCGGATGTCCGGGCAAGCGAATTTCCACCGCCGGCTGTTTTCCATGCCAGACTCCGCTCCAATGGACCGTCCAGCCGTGAGGAGAAGGTTCCACGATGACCGAGACCGTTCCGAAATGGGTGGGCGCGTTCCGGATCGACATTATTTTGCCGGAGAGAACCCAGTTCGGAAGAAGACCGGAGCAGAACACCAGGGTTTCTTCCTCCTCCCGCACGAAACAATTCCGGAGCATCAGGACCCATTCTGCCGAGGCCCAGATGTGCTGTCCATCCCCCATGCAGCCGCCGCCGGTTCGCGGATGCACGGCTTCCGGCCATTGGCCGGTCGGAGAAGCCAATTTTAGAACGGCCTCGATCAGATCGAATGCGCGCGGATCTCCCGCGCGCAGGAGGACCTGGGCGATTTGGAGGGTCAGGTACGGGTTCAATCCCGAATGGCTGATTTCCTGAAAGAACGCGCCTTGAACCAGGCACCGGTCCACCAGGTATTCGGCGGTGTCCAGCAGGCGGATATCCTGCGGTCCGAAAATTTGGAGCGGGTAGCCGGCCGCGATAGACCCGATAGAGCCGGCGTCCAGCCGGCGATAAGGAGAGGCCGGCATCGCGGGCCTGTCCAGTCGTTGTTCGCAATACTCCAGACTGCGCGTAACCGCCCGCAGCATCTCTTCCGCTTCCGCCCGGAATTCCTGGGCGGTGACCCGGGCCTCGCCGAAAGAGTCCGCCAGGACGGCCGCCGCCCTTAAGCCCGCCACGGCCCAGAAATCGTCCCAGTAATAATAATCGCTTGGACCCAGATGTTCCGCGCTGAACCCGGCCGGAAAGAGGCCGGCATGAGGGGTGTCGTTTTCTTTGAGCCGCTTGCGTTGAATCCAGCGGGCGCCGTCGTGGACACAGGGCCACCAAGCCGGTTTGATGGGCCGTCCGGTCAGAAGGCAATATTGATGAAAAGCCCACAGGGCTTGCCCGTTGGAATCCCATTCGCCGTCTTGGGAAAGAAAATAGCCGAATGGGGTCTGCCGTCCTGGAAAGGTGTCCAGCGCTCGCTCCGCCCGCTCGGTTTGACCGACGCAGAGCAAGGCGCGCAGGATGAACGCGGCGTCTCGAAACCAGAACCGCCGGTAGGTGTAGGGTCCCGGGTAGATGGCCCCGGGGGTATGAAGAATGAGCGCCCGGACAGCCGCGTCATAGACGTACTGAGCTCGGGCATCGGGTATCTGAAACTGCGTTTGCGAGCCGGACAGGGCCTCTCGCCAGGGGACCTTTTTCTTGACGATCCCCAGCGGAACATGGGCCTGAATTTCCCGATGCTTGTCCGGTTCCAGTGCGAACAAAGCCGCGGCCGTGGCCATGCCGACATCGCACCGCACTTTGGTGACCGGATCATCGGTCGGCAGGAGATGGTGGACGTCGCCGATCCGGTAATGCGAGAAGGCGTGGGCGTCCGGGACGGTGTCGAAATAAATGTCATGCCGCTTGTCGATTTTCCAGCCGGTCCGGCCCGGCAGGAGCTCGATTTGATGGATGAAGCTGACCCCTTCCGGGTTATAGGGTCGAAGCGCAAGAACCAGCCAGGCGCGTCGATCCGCCGCGGCGCTGACCCGGAACCGGCAGAGTGCCCGCTCTTGGTCATGAACCACGTCCGCGTGAAGCCGGATGGAGCCCCACTCCCCGGCCGCGTCGGTGGAGACAGCCAAGCCGTCGTTCATCAGCAGGCGCTGGTCAACCCAGGGCAGACGCGAGGGAAACAGCGGTTTTTCTTCCGGAGAGAGAAGCCAGGCATCCAGAGACCATCCGTCCAGGAATGGGGTCAACAATCCGCGCGGGTCGACGATGGGGAATTCCTCCACGTCGGGAAGCCCGATGGCGGTCCAGTTCCGATGGGTCAGGTTGATGTGCGTCAGAGAGAAGGCCCGCGGAACAAACGCCTCGTCGTCGGGATTGAATTGACGCTCCACCCAATAGGGCCAGACCCAATCCATGTTGTGCTGGATGGCCTGGCTGTTCATCAGTCCGCGCGCATGCAGGATGGCGCCGGAGCGGAGCAGCTCCGTCGGGACCCATACAGGGGAAGGCTGGGCGAACCGCCGGAGCCGCGAAAGAAGCAGGATCGGATCCAGAAACCCATACTGCTTTGCCGACTGGCGGACGATCCAGCTCCAGGGGAACCAGTTCAGCCAGTCCATCAAACCCTCTTCTCAGAAAGTGTTGGACGGCTTTTCTGAGGATGATTGGCCGAGACTCCGGCCGTGACGGTGAACCGCAGCGCCTCTTCCACCGACAGTGGGATCGGCTCAATCTGGTTTTTGGGCACCAGCACGGTGTATCCCCCCAGCTGATAGCTCATCGGCAGATAGACCAACACATGATCTTTTTGGTCCACCCCTTTCGGAAGGCGGCTCGGCTCTTCCTGCGTGACCAGTCCAACCACCTTGCAGGAGGTTTCACCCAGCGTGACCAGAACCACCTTGCTGAAACGTTTGGCCGCGTGGGGTCCGCCAGTATCCACGAAATACTGTATCAGGTCTCGGGAGGAACCGTAGATGGTTCGTACAACGGGGATCCGCTCGAAACCTCTCTCGAGGTAGTTAAACAACGTGCGAAGCGGAGGAAGATAAAAAAGGAATCCCAGAAAGAAGATGACTCCGAGACTTAAGAGAACGCCGGCGCCGCGCCAGGAAACCCAGGAGATACTATCGGGGAAAAGCAGGCGAATCCACCGGCCGAGCAGCGCTTCCAGCAAGGCGCCCAGCCAATAGACGACGAAAATGGTAATCGCCAGCGGAGCGATGATGCGGAGACCTTGCGAGAAGCTTCTCGAAAGAAGGACCATTCTCCCCTCCTTTGCTCTCCGCATTCGCCGGAGATCATCTTCAAGCGTTTATTGGCTTTTGGAATGCCCCTTGCGCTTGTGGTATTTCAGCACGGTTCGGGCCGCAACTTCCTTCGCTCGGCCCCCGTAGCGCCCGGAACGCCGGGCGCTCTCTTTGATGTGTTCGTACATTCGCTGTTCCTTGGAACCCACCGAACGCACATGTCGTTTTCCAGGCATCAGGCCCCCTTTTAACAACCCGTTCGGTTTTCAGAAGCTGCGGCTTCCGCCGTTTTCTCGATGGTTGCAGCGGAATGCTGGGCTAGATTCTGCACCCGATCTTTAGTTTTTTGAAGGTAACCTTTTAGTTGAGCGCGGGACTCTCGACCGGTTTTGGGCGCCAGCAGTAAACCGGCCGCCGTTCCGACCAGCGCACCGCCGCAAAAGGCGAACATGAGACTGGCCGAAGCCCCTCCATTTTTCTCTGCGTTATTCATTACCATTTTGATTCCTCCCTGTGTGAGTTGCTCGTTCCGTTTCCTTTTCCTTAAAAAAGAGGCGCGCAATCCAAGCGCCTTTCTCTCGCGCAAAATCCTGCGCGCGCTGGAGAGACCCCCCCAGATCGCCCAACGCATTCCATAGACTGGACGTCCGGTGAAAACCATCCCGGACTTCTTCCACGAGCAGGCCGGCCTGCTCGGAGGTCTGCCGGGCCTGGTCGATCAGAAGCACCAGTTCGGCTTTCACCGTCGTGAACGTCCGCTGGATCTCTTCTACCGAACGCCGAATCTGCAGCAGGGCGAAGATCACCACGCCCACCAGCACCGCGAAAGCGGCCGCCACAATGGAGAGGATCGACCATTCCAGCGTGGTCATGGCCGCTTCATCTCAACGTCGGTTCCAATAGGATGTATTGGACCGACCGTTTCCCTTGAGTGACCGTGAACTGCAGCGTCACGGGGTCTCCCGGTTTCAGGTCTTTCAATAACCCGAAACTTCTTCCGCGCAGATCCACGACTCGCGTGCCGTTTAAATCGATCACGTAGTACACCCTCTCGGTGA
>CAZKNC010000154.1:0-393 GCA_964553935.1 uncultured Planctomycetia bacterium
CGGCCTGAGTCGCCGCAGCCATGAGAACCGGCAATTCATCAATGACATTCGGAACGAATTCCGGCTCGACGGTAATCGCCCGGAGTTCCCCATAAGAAACCGTGACATCCCCCACCGGTTCCCACTCATCCGTGTCATTGCGAGGACCCGCAGGAGCCGAAGCAATCTCGACCTTCGCCCCCATCCGCTTCAACAGCTCCAGCAAACCGGTCCGCGTCGGATTCAACCCCACTCCCCGTACCGTGAGCGACGAACCAGGCACGATCGCCGCGGCCGCGAAAAAGAAGGCCGCGCTCGAAAAATCCCCCGGCACCCGCAGTTCTCGGGCCGCCAGCGGGCTCGGTTCAATGGTAATGACATTCGACTCCGTTCGCCCTGAGCTTGTCGAAGGGC
>CAZKNC010000154.1:403-2101 GCA_964553935.1 uncultured Planctomycetia bacterium
TTTTCGCACGATTCCGCCAACATCCGGTCGGTGTGGTCCTGCGTGGCTATCGGCTCCCACGACGCGGTCCGCATCTCGGCCTGTAAGCCGGCCAGCAGCAAGGCCGATTTCACCTGGGCGCTGGAGACCGGCATCTCGTACCGGATCCCCTTGAGTCTGCCCCCATGGACGGTCAACGGCAAATAAACGTCATTGCGAGGAGACCCCGGAGGGGCCGACGAAGCAATCTCGAACTTCGCGCCCATCTGGGAGAGCGGCTCCGTCACGCGCCGCATCGGCCGCTGGGAGAGAGAAGCATCGCCGAAAAGAACCGTCGAGAAAGGACGCCCGGCCAGGATCCCCATCAGCAGGCGTGTGGTCGTTCCGGAATTGCCCATGTCCAAGGGCCCCGCCGGGGTCCGAAGCCCTTCGGGCCCCTTTCCATCCACCCAAACCGATCCGTCCGTGTCCCGGATGACGACGCCGAGCGCTTCCATCGCTCGGCGGGAACGCCAGACATCTTCGGAATTCAACGGGGAAAAAACCCGGCAGGTCCCTTGAGCCAGTGAACCGATCAGAAAAGCGCGGTGAGAAATGGACTTGTCGCCGGGAACCGTGAGTTCACCGCCGAGTCGGCGGGCGGGTTGGACAACCAGCTGCTTACTCCCCATAGTGTGTAGCTGCCCGTTCGATATAGACAATCCGTTTTTTTTTTTCGACGCTGTAAACAATGCGATCGTGATACGTCAACCGATAAGAATAACTTCCCGCCAAATCACCCATTAATTTTTTGCCCTGAAAAGGGTCCTGAGCAATCACTTCAGTGAGAATATCGTAGAGCTTCTGTTTTAGCTTGGGTGTCAGTTTTCGGATATCCTTCTCCGCACGATGCGTGATCCGTACGCCAAACGCAATCCGCTCGATCAATGAAAAATCTCTCGAAGGTCCTTGGTCTTGCCCGTGCGAATATCCGCCTTGGCTTCCGCGATGCTCCGCCGCATCCCAGGAAGAGAAAGCAACTCAAGGGTTTCAAGCAACCCCTCGTAATCCTCCTCGGAAATCAACACCACGTCTCCTTCCTTGGAAGTAATTTTAACCGGGACATGACCTTTGATGGATTTTTTTACGAGGCGGAACAGCGATTGCCTGGCTTCGGTAGCCGTAACGGTCATGGGCTCCTCCTTTTTGGATAGGTACATATTTCAGTACGTACATCTATACGTACGTACTTAATTTTACAACAAAAAACCGCAAGAAACAAGGCTCTTGCGGCTTCCCGTCCGAGAAAGTTACGAGATCAGACGGGCGGCGTCGCCTTCTCGGATGTCTCCCTTTTTCGCTTCCTCCAGCAGATTGGCCGCAACCATGTTGTCGTACACTTTATCCGCCTCCGCAGTGGCCAGTGCCTGGCTGCCGCGCGTGATTGAGAAACGGGAACCCTTGCGGATTCCATCCTTGCTGCCCACATTCAAAACAACAAAGTTATATTCCCGGTTCACCACGAGAACCTTGGCCTCCAGCGCAGCCTTGCCTCCTGTTCGTGGTTCGACGGGCTCACCACGAACGGCTGTTGACCCAGCACCGGCCCCCCCCGTTCGCCCTGAGCTTGTCGAAGGGCTGGCGGCAGCGCCGGTGGGTTTGACGACGATCTGCTCGGCTTCCTTCGCGCGGGCGGCCAGCATTTCCTTCACGCGCTTCTCCAGCGCTTCCTTGGCCTGG
>CAZKNC010000154.1:2111-4025 GCA_964553935.1 uncultured Planctomycetia bacterium
GTAATCCTGTTTGGCTTTCGCTAAATTATCGGTCAACGCCTGCTTGTCCTTGCGCTCGGTTTCAAGCTGGCCCTTCATCTGATTCGAATCTTTGCGAACCTGGGCTAGCTCAGCCGTCAGCGCCTCGCGGGCCCGTTTTTCCTGGGCAAACTGATCCGCAACTTCCTGGGCCTTCTTGGTCAGCTGGGCCACCTGCTCATCCAGCGCCTCTTTGGCCTTGACCAGATCGTCCCGCTCCTGCTCCAGGGTCTGCTTCGCGCGGGTGATCAAATCCAACTGTTCCTCGGCGCGGACGCGCCGGGCGTGCTCGGAGGTGAAATTGACGTAGAAGTTAGCGGCGGCCGCTGCGGCCGCCAGGAAAGCGATGATCAGAAGGATCGTGCTCAGTCGAGGCTTTGCCATTGGGGGTTAATTTATCACAGGGGCTTGAAACTAGACAAGCAGTTTCTTGACGGCTTCCAGCAGCGTGTCGTCGGTAAACGGTTTGGTCAGATACAGATCGATCCCCACCGCCTTGGCCCTTTCCTTGTCCGCGGGCTGGTTCAGCACGGTCAGCATCACGATCGGAAGTTTGCTGAAATGAGCGTCGAATTTGATCAGCCGGGCGATTTGGAAACCGCTGATCTTCGGCAAAACCGCGTCCAGGATCACCAAATTCGGCTGGGTTGAGCGAATCTTCGAAAGCGCTTCCTGGCCGCCGGAGGCGTGATCCACCTGATAGCCCTGGCCCCCGAGAAACAGCCCGAGTCGATCCGACAGATCGGGATCGTCATCGGCAATCAGGATGCGCGATCGGTTCGACGCCACCTAAGGGTTCAGATCTCGAGCCGACTCCACATCGGCCATTCCGTGCGTCACCACGTGGAGATACGCGGCGGGCCGATCACTCGGCCGGTCGGTAATGCAGGTGTCCAGACGAAACGTCTCGGCGATCACCGGCTGATTCACCAGTGCCAAACCTAAGTGCACCAGCAGCGCTCCCGCAATCACCAGCAATAGAACGTTGGTCACTCGCAAAGAAGCCATCGTTTTCTCCTTACAGCTTATCGCTTACGGCTTACGGCTGCCTTTGTCCCAGCAAGCGTTTCACTTCTTTGAGCAGCAGCTCTGGATCGAACGGCTTGGTCAGATACAGATCCGCCCCAACCTCCTCTCCGGTGGTCCGGTCAGCTTCCTGTGTTCGGGCCGTCAGAAGAATCAGCGGAATGGCTTTGAGCTTGGCGTCGAATTTAATCAGGCGGGCCGCTTTAAAACCGCTGAGCTTCGGCATCATGACATCCAGGATGATCAAGGTCGGCGGGGCCTGTCGGGCCATCCGAAGGGCCTGCTCCCCGTCCCGCGCGGTCACGACCTCCAAACCGTGCGCTTCCAGCTTGAGCTTGATGATGTTGAGGTTGTCGAGATCGTCATCGGCAACCAGCACCGTCGGACGCGGATCGGCCATCAAGTTTCTTCGAAGTCGTGCTCGGTAACGCGCAGAACTTCTTCGACCGTGGTGATTCCCTTCATCGCCTTGGCGATTCCTCCCTTGCGCAGGGTCAGCATGCCTTCCTTCACGGCCTGATCGTGAATCTCGCGCGAGCTCACCTTTCGGATCAAAAGATCCCGGATCGTGTCGGTCGTTTCCATCAGCTCGTGGATGCCGGTCCGGCCCCGGTAGCCGGTCTGTTTACAGTCGTCGCATCCTTTGGCCCGGTACAGCGTCACCTTTTGCCCGGCCGGGACTCCAAGCCCTTTGAGCGCTTCCGGCGGAGCCGTGTAGGCCTCCTTGCACTTGGAACAAAGCGTGCGCACGAGCCGCTGGGCCAGCACCCCGACCACCGAAGAAGCCGCCAAGAACGGTTCCACCCCCATATCCACCAGCCGGGTCAGCGCCCCGGGAGCATCGTTGGTGTGCAGGGTCGAGAACACCAT
>CAZKNC010000155.1:0-3992 GCA_964553935.1 uncultured Planctomycetia bacterium
CTTCTCATCCGGGGTCGCCTGATCCACTAATTCCTGAAGCGCACTCCGTTCCGCCTGCAGCGGACCAGCACCGGCTTCAACATATCCTTGAGCCGTGGTAGCCACCCAGCTTTGGCGGTAAGCGTCGTATTCCTGACCGTTGGGCATCACGATCAAACCGGTCAGCCGTTCCCGGAGCTTGTCGAACCAGATCGATCGAACCGCTTTCTGGTTCACTTCCGGCGCGGCTGCAGGGTTCTCCATCACGGCCGACATGCCGCCGATCGGGAAACCGTTCACCAGCAGAGTCAGGATCGCGTTGCGGCGGGTGTATTCCGTCATGGTGGGATCGGTCATCGTGACCTTGTGCGGATCGGGGAAAACTCCGGCCGGATCGTCCTTGACCTGCTCAATCCGGCTGTTGATGTAATCCCACCGGCCGACGTTGGGCCCCGCCAGCCAGTGGCGCAGAACCCACATGATCGACTCCTGATTCGCCGTGTAGCGGGCCCGCTCATGGAGCATCTCGATCTTGATCGTGCCGCGCCCCAGCCCCAGCTCATCTTCGACCGACTTGAGCAGTCTGGCGATCAACAGCGCCTCTTCCGGCGTCTCGATTTTCGGGATGTAGAAATAAATCCCCGAACCGTTGGCCGTTTGGGCGTCGTAGTTGTTCAGCGTGTACAGGACCAGCATCGGGATGATCTCCGGAACGGATCTCCCATCCAGCGTAACCGTGCGGCTTCTCAAATGCAGACCCGGCACCCGATAGAAAAGAACGGGCCACTGGTTCTTTTCCGGATCGGCGTCCCGAATCGCCTGAAGCCGGTAGTTTTTCCCTGTGGACGGCTCGGTATGCGTGACGCCGTCCAGCTGACCGGAGGTAAGCCGGGCCAGGTTCCGAACCTGTTCATAGGGCTGGTTTCCCACCATCGGACCGGCATCCTCCTGGTCGATCATCCAGGAGACCGCGCCGTACTGGCCGGCATTGATCGCCCCCATCAGCATGCCCAGCTTTGCTCCGGGTCCGGTTCCCTGAAGACCGGGTTTCACGACCTCGGCCGGCGTGGGAACACCGGGATTCAGCCGCCAGGCCTCCGCCGTCTGATCGCCGAAAAAATTATCCCGCATTCCCTTGCGGATCTGAGCAACCGTTTTCATATTCCCATCGACATCAACGATTGCTTGGTCCGGATGGGAGAACCCATACTGTGCCCCGCCGGCAGCCACCTCCCGCCGATATCGACTGCGAGCCGCCAACGCCGATTGGAAATCCGGCTCCAATTCCTCACTCAACCGGGAGATCAATCCCTGAACGGAAACCGGCCTGCCATTCACGGTCTTGTCGCCGAACAAGTCGGAGAATCCGCTGGCAATATCCGCCCGAATCGCGACGGTCTCCTCCATCCCGGATTGGGCAGGAACGGGCGCGGCAAGAGCTCCAAAAAACCGCTGAGGATCGTGCACGCCCGGCAGCATCAAACCCCTGTCTAAATCCCAAACCAGCAAAAACCTTCTACGTTCGTCTCCTTCAGTAAATTCCGTCCCTTCAGCAACTTCCGCTCTATCCATAACTTCTACAGCTAATTGAGGAGCGCCGTCTTGGGCAAAACTAAATCGGAGAATCGGCCGGCCTTGGTGGGTACCTAGTCTCCAATTTTGTGCTCCAGCAATGGCCAAGGTGACATTGTCGAGCTTCTGCGCGGAAAAGCGCTCATCCGGACTGATTACCTTCTCCTCCAGCCCGGATTTCGGAACCAGTTGAACCACTTTCTTTTCCGAAGTAATGGCAATGACCGTCAATCCGGTCTTGGCCACGAACGCTTCATCCTTGAGAAGCTGGATGACGTCATGCCGGTTCGCGGTCTCCACCAGATGGGTGTCTCCTTCTTCTCCCTGATGACCGGGGAGCTGTTTCACTCTCTTGCGGAAGACCTCCACAGCAGCATCGTCCTTGAGCAGCACGACCCACAGGTGGCCCTCACGGAACGTTCGATGATCGTTGCGCTCGGTGGTTAACACCGCGGAACCAGCAACGACTCGAAACTGCCATTTCCCAGTAACTTCCTTGGGCTGAACGTAAAAGACGCCGGGTTCTTTTCCGGTGGGATGGTTATCGTTCTCGATATAGACCAGCGCCGAATCGCGTCCCTTGCTGACACTGTCGGGAAGGCGGTTGAGCGCGAGTTTCTGACCGGCCAATTGGACACCGACATCGTTGAGCGGCCTGCTTTCGAGTGCATCAGCGGCTGAAACCTCGCCGGAAAGAATCCCGGCGGCAGCTGTCGCCAAAACGGCAGTCCCCGCCTGTCGAAGGAACTCGCGGCGGTCCACATCCTCCTCCACCCCGGCGGCGCTCCAGTCGGGAACCCTCTCCGCTCCGGATGCCACAATGGGTGTCGGCGCCTCCGTTGCAATGGACTTCACGGCGGCAACACTGTCCTTGATCGTGAGCTGAATGTTTTCAGGATCGCCACGGACCTGCTTCAACCAAGCGTCGATAGAATTTCTCTCTGTAGCGGGAGACAGCTGATAACCGTTCGTACCATCGTGTTCAGTGACCGCAAAAAATTCGACGTCACCGCTTAAACTTAAGCGAGAAGCTTCTCCCTTCTGAGCCGCTGAGAGAATGAGCTCGGCCGTCGTTGAACGAGAGGCGATCCGGGTCGGCGCGGAAACCGATATTCCTTCAGGAAGAGAAACCGTAAAAGCAAACCCCTCTGGCGATGGATTGGACTGAAGCCGGACTGAAAAAGAAGTGAACGAAGCGGTATTCAGCTGGTCCGCCCTATCGATGAAGAAGTCATGTTCAATAAAAAGAGGCCTCTTCGTGATGGCCAGAATGCGTTCCACGCCGTCCCGATCGGTCGTTGCCGGAGAGGCAGAGACCGGCTGGACATGAATCCAGATGGCGTTGGTTCTTGGCGATGGGTCGGCAGGAATGACCGACAAACGGACAGGAGAATCTGAGTTCAATTTCTGAGTGTTGTCAACCCATAACCGATAGTCTTCATAAACCATCGTGGAAGGATCAAAAACTCCTTCGCCAAAAAGACTGATGGAGCGGACTTTGATGCCGCTCTTCCGGATCGCTTCCAACAGCGGCCATACCCGGCCCGCGCGAACAGTGTCCTCTTCCTCCACTCCGGCGGCAGCTAAGCTGGGAAGAACCGTTCGCCCTTCGACACGCCTGCCCGCCGATGGGGCAGTGGCGGGCTCGGGCAAGGAAAAACCCAACGTGCCGGCCACTTGGCGGAGTTTATCCTCGAGCTCCTCCACGCCGGAGGACTGGGCGGCGGATTCCTGCTTGAGCGCATAACTGGGCGCGGCGGAACCGGCCAGCAGCGTGATCGACAGAATGAATGAAAACATTTTCCTAAAACCGTTCATGTTGTTTTTCTCCCCGTGAATGAAGGTTTATTGCGCGATCGAAAGGGTTTCTTCCGCTTGCCGATAAGCTCGCGTGAGTTCTTCCACACCGGAGGCCGGCAGGCCCAGCAACGGCAATGCCTTGAGAAAACTCTGTTCGTTCATCACCACCACCGCAGGACGTCCGGCCCGCGCGGAAACAACCCGCTGAACCTGCCCCTGCCAATCCAGCGTCGTCGGATCGGCGGAAATAAACTGCCGGATGCCGGGAACCACCGAAAGATAATCCGCCTCTTCAAGCCCGCCCCACAAAAGTCCGACTTGGACAGCATCCGGAATGCCCAGTGCCTTGAAGCGTTGGGCATCGGTAACGGTCTGCGCGACTACCGCGAAAGCAATCCCGCGCTGTTGACCCAGCACCCAACCCGCGGCACCGGTAAAGTCCAGCACCATGGGAGCCGTCTCTTCCACACCAGAAGCGGCGCGAGCCATGGCGGCCGCGCCCAAGGGTCCTCGCTTACTGCCGTCCATTTTAGAGAAGATAACCCGGATGGGCTTCGTAAAGCCCGCGTCCGTCCTGGCCCGATCGACCGCTTCCTGGATCATCCGCGGAAAACGGGTACCGCGGTTCCCTTCGGCCACGC
>CAZKNC010000156.1:0-3903 GCA_964553935.1 uncultured Planctomycetia bacterium
CGAAATCCGGCGTGATGGTGGACCGCCGCGACCAAGTCTTGATCGGCTTGCGCTCCGCGCCTTTGCTCTGTTTGATGATCTTCTCGATCAAGTGCTGATCCACAAACGGGCCCTTGCGTGTCGAACGTCCCATAGAAAAGCTCCTAATTCCGCCGTTTCACGATGTAGCGATTCGAGACATTCCGCCTCTTCCGAGTACGGAATCCCTTCGTCTGCCAGCCCCATGGCGAGACCGGATGCGGGTTGCCCTGCCCGGACTTTCCCTCGCCGCCGCCGTGCGGGTGATCATGCGGGTTCATCGCGACGCCGCGCGACTGAGGCCGCCGTCCCAACCAGCGGGAACGACCGGCCTTCCCGATCATCACCGATTCATGATCTTCGTTGCCGACCTGGCCGATCGTCGCGTAGCAGACCTGCCGGACTTTTCGGACTTCGCCGGAAGGCAGCCGAAGTGTGGCGAAATCCCCTTCCTTGGCCAGCAGCTGCGCGGCTCCGCCGGCGGATCGGACCATCTGCCCGCCCCGACCCGGCTGAAGCTCGACGTTATGGACGAACGTTCCCAGCGGGATCGCCGACAACGGCAGCGCGTTTCCGGGGGCGGCTTCCGCGGCCGCCCCGGCCATGACCTGGCTTCCGACGACGAGATCTTTCGGGGCCAGGATATACGCGTGCTGGCCGTCCGAGTATTCCAAAAGAGCCAGCCGAGCCGACCGGTTCGGGTCGTATTCCAAAGCAACCACGCGCGCCGGTTCGTCGCGGCGAGCCCGCTTGAAATCGATCAGGCGGATCATCCGCTTGTGTCCGCCGCCTTGGTGCCGCGAGGTGATGCGCCCTTCGGAGTTTCGTCCGCCGGATTTCCGCAGCGGGACGAGCAGGCTTTTCTCCGGCTCCTTATCGGTCAGGTTGCTGAAATCATGCCCCATCATGTGCCGCCGGGATGGGGTGTAGGGCTTATAACGCTTGGTTGCCATTTAGTTCGCGACCTCAATCTTGGATCCTTCGGCCAGCGTGACCACCGCCCGCTTCCAATTAGGCTTCCAGCCCCATTTGGCACCCACGCGCCGAGGCTTGCCCGGAAGAATGCTGGTGTTGACTTTTTCCACCTTCACCTTAAAGAGCTCTTCCACCGAGTGCTTGATCTCCGGTTTGGTCGCCTTACGATCCACGGCAAAGAAATACTTGAGCTGAGCCGACTGGCTCGCGCCCTTCTCCGTGCGCATAAGCTCCGTGACAACCTGCGCGGCCGAGCGGCTCATCCCTGCAGCCCTTCTGGCTTGAGAGCGGTGGTGCGGCTTCCTTCAGCCGCAGCCGCTAATTGCTTGAGTGCCGCCGCGGTCACGACCATCCTCTTGCATGCGAGAACCTCATAGCAGGTCAAATCGCTGGCGGGCCGGACCACAACCTTCCGCAGGTTCCTGGAAATCCGCGCGAGAATCGGGGAGGATTTTTCCACCACGACCAGCGTAGAACCTTCGGCTTTCGCGTTCTTCAAAAACTGGGCCAGCGCCTTGGTCTTGGGAGCCACGGCTTCCAGGCTTTCCACGATGGACACTGCCTGATCGCCTACCTTGGCTTTCAAACTGTTCAGTAAAGCCGATCGGCGCACGGAGATCGGCAGTTCGTACCGGTACTCGCGCTGATGCGGACCGAAAACGACGCCGCCTTTTCTCCAGATCGGAGAACGGCTCGATCCGGCCCGAGCCCGGCCGGTATGCTTCTGACGCCAGGGCTTTTTCCCGCCGCCGCTGACCAAACCGCGGGTCTTGGTTTCGGCGTTTCCTTCCCGTTGATTCGCCAAGTATTGGCGTACCGCCTGCCACAGGACCGCCCGGTTGACCGGCCCCTCCAGAACCTTGGGAACCGCCACCGAGCCGACCACTTTGCCTTCGAAATTATAGAGTTCCATTTTCGTCACTTCTTCGCCGCCGGTTTGGCCGCAGCAGCCGGTTTCGCGGGAGCGGCACCCTTGGCTGGAGCCGCCTTGGCCCCCGCCGACTTCTTCTTGGTCTGCGGAGCGTGATACACCTTCGGTCCCTTACGGGAATGACGGATTTCCAGGATCGCCTCGTCACTGCCGGGAACCGAACCCTTCACCATCAAAAGGTTATTCGCCGCGTCAATACGGATCACTTCCAGCGCCTGCGTCGTCACGCGACGATCACCCATGCGCCCGGGCAGATGATGCCCCTTGAAGACACGGGAAGGATCGGTGCTGGAACCGATGGAACCGGGGCGGCGATGCGTCATCGAACCGTGCGTTTCCTTGCCGCCCTTCCAATGCCATCGTTTCATGCCGCCGGAAAATCCCTTGCCGATTGAGCGGCCGCTCACATCCACCCGATCACCGATCTTGAACATCTCCACCGTCAATACCGTGCCGGCCGCCGCCGGATCCTCCTTGCCAAGCCGGAATTCCAGAAGCAGCCGAGCCGGGGAAACGGATCGCTTGGCGAAATGGCCCGCTTCCGCCTTCGTCAATCGCTTGACGTCGCGCGAACCGAACCCGACCTGAACCGCCCGATAACCGTCCCGCTCCAAGGTCTTCTCCTGCACGACCGGGCAAGGACCGGCCTCCAGCACCGTGACGGGTACTGGACGGCCATCGTCCCGGAAGAGCTGGGTCATCCCCAGTTTCTTGCCGATGAGTCCGACTCCGGGCTTCATCTTACTTGATCTCCACATCGACACCGGCCGGTAAATCCAGCTTCCGGAGCGCGTCAATGGTTTTGGAGGTCGGGTTCAGAATATCCAGAAGGCGCTTGTGCGTTTTCATCTGGAACTGTTCCCGCGATTTCTTGTCGACGTGCGGGGAACGCAGCACCGTGTAGACCTCCCGCTTGGTCGGCATCGGAACCGGACCGGAAACCTCGGCTCCCGTCCGGCGCGCAGACTCCACGATCTCGGCCGCGGACTGGTCCAGAATCCGGTGGTCGTAACCCCTGAG
This sequence comes from uncultured Planctomycetia bacterium, assembly GCA_964553935.1. GTDB lineage: Bacteria > Omnitrophota > Gorgyraeia > 1-14-0-20-64-10 > 1-14-0-20-64-10 > CAZKNC01. Next base: position 2,945 of record CAZKNC010000156.1, read on the forward strand.
CTTGATTCGAATCATTCGTTCAGCCATCAGCGCTTCGTTTCCCTTCCCTGGATGATCTTCTCCTTCAAACCGGCCGGCACCTGCTGATACGCCAACGGCTCCATGGAGAATGAACCCCGACCCTGCGTAAGAGATCGAACAATCGTCGCGTACCCGAACATCTCTGAAAGGGGAACCTCCCCGCGGACCACCTTCACGTTCGCGCGCTGGCCCATCTCGAGAATGCGGCAGCGCCGACTGTTGAGATCGCCGATCACTTCTCCGAGATATTCCTCCGGCACCACGACTTCCAGTTTCATGATCGGCTCCAGGAAAATCGGGCCCGCCTGTTTGATCGCTTCTTTCAAACCGATCGACCCGGCAATCTTGAATGCCATTTCAGAAGAGTCCACATCGTGATAGGACCCGTCGACCAAGGTCACCGAAACGTCGATCAGCGGGTATCCCGCCATCACCCCGCCCTGCGCCGACTCCATGACGCCCTGCTTGACCGCCGAGATGAATTCCTTGGGGATGGACCCGCCCACGATCTTGCTGGTGAACACAACGCCGCTGCCCCGCTCGCCGGGCTCCACGTCAAAGACCACGTGTCCGTACTGGCCGCGTCCGCCGCTCTGCTGAATGAACTTGCCGTGGACCTCGGAAACCTTTTTGGTGATCGTTTCCTTGTAGGCCACCTGCGGCGGGCCTACCTTGGTGTTGACCTTGAACTCCCGCTTCATGCGGTCGATCAACACCTCGAGGTGAAGTTCCCCCATGCCGGCGATGATGGTCTGCGCGGTCTCGGAATTGTATTTCACCCGGAAAGTGGGATCTTCTTCTTGAAGACGGTTCATCGCCATGCCCAGCTTGTCCTGGTCCATCTTCGTCTCGGCCTCGATCGCCAGCGAAACCACCGGCTCCGGGAAAACCATGCCTTCCAGCAAAATGGGGTGTTCCTTGTCGCAGATCGTTTCTCC
>CAZKNC010000157.1:0-3888 GCA_964553935.1 uncultured Planctomycetia bacterium
GGATGAATTGAGCGAAGAAAACCTCGACGGCGGCTGGCTCCTCGAAAAAGAAGAAGAACATCGGGTTCCCTTGGAGCGGATCGGCGAGAAGGTGTTCGGCCATTGGACGAAACTGGTTCGATAAATAGAACGTCACGCAAAGGAGAGGGTCGATGAAAACGATTGGACGATGGTTAGCGGCGGCGGCGCTGTTCGGCGCGATGGCGGGCTTAGGTTTAGCGGAGCAGGCGGTTCAGCAACAGGCAGTGACCTTGGATATCCAAGGGATGAAAGCGGGTTCCGCGGCTCAAGTGGAACAGCTTCTCGGGAAAATGCCCGGAGTTTCAACCGTTAAAGCCAGCGATGAGCGCGGAGAAGCGGTGGTGGTGTTTGATCCGGCGCAAGCGCAGCAGGAGCAGTTCACTCGCGCCATGCAGGAAGCCGGCTATCTGGCGACATTCGCCGACGCCCGCTTTTCCTGCCCGCACTGCGGCGCCAAGTACTCCAAAGACGGCCAGTGCATCATCTGCGACGTGCCGCTTCAGCCCAACGCCCGTAGCTAGGATACCTCATGACCGTTCTGTTGGCGTCCGCGATCTCCGTCGCGTTCTTTCATTCGATGGCGCCTGACCACTGGGTGCCGTTCGTGGCGCTGGCCAAAGGGTCCCGCTGGAGCATGCGCCATCTGGCGTTCATCACCACGCTGGCCGGGATCGGGCATGTACTTTCTTCTCTGCTGATCGGCATCATCGGTCTTTGGGCCGGCTGGACCGTCCACCGGATGGAGGGAGTCGAGGCCTGGCGGGGCGGGGTGGCGATCTGGCTGCTGATCGGGTTCGGGGCCGCCTACTTGTTGTGGGGGCTGAAACATGCCCAGCACCCGCATCCCCACCTTTCCGTTAAGGATGCCGTCAAAGCGTACGCGGCCCGCCGGGCTTGGATCCTGATCGCCGTTCTGGTCTTCGGTCCCTGTGAGCCGCTGATTCCGCTGATGTTCCTGGCCTACCAGGGCGGGCTACAAGCCATTGTCCTGGTCAGCGCGGTCTTTTCGCTGGTCACCATCGGTATGGTGGTGGGGCAGAGCTGTTTGAGCTATGCCGGAGTGCGTTTGGTCCAAAGCGAATGGATGGAGCGTTACGCGCATGCGATGGCCGGCCTCGTGATTGTCTTGACCGGTTTGGCGGTCCTGCTTTTGGGGCTCTAAACGTTCCGTGAAGCGCGTTCTGATCTTATGCACCGGCAACAGCATCCGCTCTCAAATGGCCGAAGGCATCCTTCGGCATTTGGGCGGTAGGGCATTGGAGGTCCACAGTGCAGGAACCCACCCTTCCAGCGTTAATCCTTCCGCGATCAAAGTCATGGCCGAGATCGGAATCGATATTTCCAAGCATCGATCCAAATCCGTGAACGAGTTTGTGGGCCAATCCTTCGATTGCGTGATTACCGTCTGTGACAGCGCCAGGGAGTACTGCCCGGTTTTCCCGGGACAGCCCGAACAAATCCACTGGTCTCTTCCCGATCCGGCGGCCGTGCAGGGGGGCGACATGGAGCGCCTGCAGGCTTTTCGCGGAATTCGGGACGATTTGCTGAATCGCCTTCGGCTGTTGGTCGAATGCCGGCCCTCATAATCTGCCTGGCTTCCTTTCTCGCTTCGGGGCTGACGCTTTTCTCCGGTTTCGGCCTGGGCACCCTGCTGATGCCGGTGATGGCCCTCTTTTTTCCGCTCACAACGGCCATTGCTTTAACTGCGATCGTCCATCTGCTGAATAACCTGTTCAAGCTGGTTCTGCTCGGTAAGAAAGCGGATCAAAAGGTCCTGCTGCGTTTCGGGATTCCGGCGGTTCTCAGCGCTCCCATCGGAGCTTGGTTCCTGTTCGTGCTGGCGGACCTGCCTTCGATGGCCCGCTACCATTTATGGGGCGCCGAACGGGTTGTCACGCCAGTCAAATGCGCGGTCGCGGTTCTCATGGCCGGTTTTGCGGCAATGGAACTTCTTCCGAGGTTTCAAAAGCTCTCTTTCCCGGTTCGGTTTCTTCCGCTGGGTGGGATCGTGACCGGGTTCTTCGGCGGGCTCTCCGGCCATCAAGGGGCTTTCCGAAGCGCGTTTCTGATTCGGTCCGGATTGCCCAAAGAAAGTTTCATTGCCACGGGAGTTGTGACGGCGGTGCTGGTGGATTTCAGCCGGATTTTCGTCTACGCCGGCCACTTTCAGAAAGAGTCGTGGGGTGCCGCGCCCGGTTTGCTGGCGGCGGCGACCCTCTCGGCGTTTGCCGGGGCCTGGCTGGCCGCCCGATTCCTTCATAAAGTAACCCTTCGATGGATTCAAATTCTGATTGCCGTTTTGCTCGTCGGGATTGCTGGCGGACTCGCCACTGGCCTCTTATAAAGCTATAATTTAGTTTCATGCCGGCGTAGCTCAGTTGGTAGAGCAGCGCTTTCGTAAAGCGCGGGTCGGAGGTTCGAGTCCTCTCGCCGGCTCTCTTCCGTTCCCCTTTATTTTCCCTTTATGACGGCCGTCATACGCACTCTCCGTTCTCCTCGGATATATTTAGACTGATGGAAGAAAAAGAGAGGAAAGGTTCGCCATGCTGCTGAAATTGAAAAAAACAGTTCGCGCGGTCCAGAAAGGGGATCTCTGGAAGAGAAAGATGCGCTCGCTGGCGTCGCGGCTCCGCAAGGGGCGTAAGACGCGGGATTATACCGGCGCGCCGATCAAGCAGGCGAGTTTGAAGTGAGGAGGGTCAGCCCGTGAAAATTCGAGATCTGATGACGAAGAATCCGGAAGCGTGCCTTGCCATGGACAGCTGTAAAACGGCTGGGGAGATTATGGCCCGAAGAAACTGCGGATTCGTTCCGATCGTCGATAACCCGCACTGCCGGAGAGTCGTCGGGGTGGTGACCGACCGGGACATCGCGATGGCGCTTTTAGGGACAAACCGGCCCGGCAGTCAGGTTCGCTTGGAGGAGTGTATGACTCGGGATCCGAAAATGATTTTGCCGGACGCGGAGCTTAAGGAAGCGGCCCGGCTGATGGAAAGCGCCGCGGTGCATCGGCTTCCGGTGGTGGAAGATGGAGCGCTGGTCGGCGTCCTGGCGCTGAAGGATATCGCCGCGTACGCCAGCCAGGCGGAAGGGTTTACCGGGAAGGATATTGCTCAACGGGAGGTTGCCGAGATCGTCGAAGCGATTTCCATCGCTCGCTGAGAAAAACGGTTAGACCCGGCCCTTCCCTACACCCAAAGGGCGGTTTCGGCCTGAAGGCCCGGGCCGAACGCGAGTGCCACGCAGGGGCGCGGAGCTTTTTCCTCCCGCAGCTTTTCCAGGATGAAGAGAATCGTCGGGGAAGAGAGATTGCCGTGCCGTTCCAAAATCTCTCGCGAAGCGGCGGCTGTTTTTTCCGAAAGATTCAGGCAGTCGGCGACGGTTCCCAGGATTCTGGGCCCTCCCGGATGGACGGCCCAGGAGCGGATGTCCTTCAACGAAAGCCCCACCCTTTTCAGCCAGCGTTCCAACCCGGATCGAAGATGCCGACGTATTAAGGAAGGTACCTGCGCGGAGAGAATCATTTCAAAACCGTGATCGCCGATCCTCCAGCCCATCGCCTCTTCAGAGTCCGGTATCAAAAAGGAGCCGCACGCCGCCAAACGCCATGCGGCACCCTTCTGGGAAGCAGTCGGTTTTCCCACCAGCGCGGCGGACCCATCCGCGAAAAGCGCGTTCGCCACTACCCGGTCGGGGTCCCACCCGTATTGGAAATGCAGACTGCATAATTCCGTTGCGCAAAGGAGGACGCGCGCTTTGGTGTCCGCGTTCACGAAGCCGAGTGCCGCTCGAAGACCGTTGAGTGCTCCGTGACAGCCCATAAATCCCACGTGGAGCCTCCCCACCGTGGCGGGCAGCGGGAGGGCT
>CAZKNC010000158.1:0-3865 GCA_964553935.1 uncultured Planctomycetia bacterium
AGGTGTCGCACTCGGCTTTCACCGCGGCCGAGGTGTTGATGTAGCAGACCACCACCCCGCCCGGATGTTCTTTTTTCCAGGCCCGGATCTGGCCGGGCACCACCATGTCAGCCAGCGAACAGCCGGCCGCCAGATCGGGAACGATCACCCGCTTGTCCGGACAGATCATCGCCGTCGACTCCGCCATGAAATGGACGCCGCAAAAGAGGATCGTCGGCTCCTCGACGGTACGCGCGAATTGCGCCAGTTTCAAGGAATCACCGACGTAGTCGGCGACGTCCTGAATCGGTCCTTCCTGGTAGTTGTGCGCCAGGATGACCGCGCCCTGTTTCTTTTTAAGCTCCAGAACGCGCGCCTGCAGTTCTTCGATGGTCGGTTTATTCATCAGACCGTGATCGATTTGGGGGCCGTGAGGAGCTGAGAGATGTGCATCGAGCAGAATTTCGGGCCGCACATCGAGCAGAACGCGGCGGATTTGTACGCATCGTGCGGCAGGGCCTCATCGTGATACTCCTTGGCCCGTTCGGGATCCAGCGACAGCGCGAACTGCTGGTTCCAGTCAAAACTGAACCGGGCCCTGGACAGCGCGTCGTCCCGATCCCGGGCACCGGGCCGGTGCCGCGCCACGTCCGCCGCGTGCGCGGCGATTTTGTAGGCAATGATTCCCTGTCGGACATCCTCCTCGTTGGGGAGCCCTAAGTGCTCTTTCGGCGTCACGTAACAGAGCAAACTCGATCCGTGCCAGCCCACAATGGCCGCGCCGATCGCGGAGGTGATGTGATCGTAGCCGGGAGCGATATCGGTCACCAGCGGGCCCAGCGTGTAAAACGGCGCCCCGTGGCAAAGTTCCTGCTGTTTGCGGACGTTCATTTCCAGCTGGTCCATCGGCACGTGGCCCGGCCCTTCAATCATCACCTGCACATCGTGTTCCCAGGCCTTGAGGGTCAGCTCGCCCAGCGTTTTAAGCTCGGAGAACTGCGCGGCATCGGAGGCGTCGGCCAAACAGCCGGGCCGCAGGGAGTCACCCAGGGAGAAAGAAACATCATACCTCTTGAAAATTTTGCAGAGCCGGTCGAACCCGGTGTAGAGGGGGTTTTCCTTATCGTGCGCCATCATCCACTGCGCCATCAGCGAGCCGCCGCGGCTGACGATGCCGGTGATCCGGTGCTGGACCAGCGGCAAGTATTCGCGCAGGATGCCGGCGTGGATCGTCATGTAGTCGACGCCCTGTTGGGCCTGTTCCTCGATCACCTGGAACAGAAGATCCTCGGTCAGGTCTTCGATCCGGCGGGTCCGCTGGACCGCTTCGTAGATCGGCACGGTGCCGATCGGGATGGGACTGGCGCGCAGGATCGCCTCGCGGATCTCGTGGATGTTGCCGCCGGTGGACAGGTCCATCGCGGTGTCGGCGCCGTATTTCACGCAGACCTCGATCTTCCGCAGTTCGGTCTGGAGTTCCGACGCGACGGCCGAGTTGCCGATGTTGGCGTTGATCTTGCACTTTAGGGCGATGCCGATGCCCATCGGCTTCAATTCGGGATGGTTCACGTTGGCCGGAAGGATGGCCCGGCCCGCCGCGATCTCCTTGCGGAGAAATTCCGGGTCCAGCTTCTCCGCCTCCGCCACGGTCCGCATCTCGTCGGTGACGACCCCTTCCCGCGCGAAATGCATTTGGGTCACGTTCGGTCCTTGACGTTTAGGCATTTTTCTCCCGCAAGAGCGACAGGAATTCCATTCTGGTTTTCGGATCGGTCCGGAAGATGCCGAGCATGGAGCTGGTTACCATTTTCGTGTTCTGTTTCTGCACGCCCCGCATCATCGTGCAGAGATGCTGGGCTTCCATCACCACGGCTACCCCTTTGGGCTTCAAATAGCTTTTGAGCGCGTCGGCGATCTGGGTCGTGAGCCGCTCCTGCACCTGCAGGCGCCGGGCAAACGCGTCCACGAGCCGCGGGATTTTGCTGAGTCCAAGAATCTTCCCGTCGGGCAGGTAGGCCACGTGGCATTTTCCGAAAAACGGAATCAAGTGATGCTCGCAATTTGCCGTCAACACCCCATTCGCCAGATAAGAATGATGGGGACGGCATTCGAAGTTGTACATCGTGTAGCTCTTCAGAGTGGCTTCCTCGATCTCGATCGATTCTACCCGCACCATTTCCGACTGAACACGTCCTAAATGGTCTCGAAGCATCTCCCTTTGAGGAATTTCGCTGAACCCCCTTTTCCATCCCCCCGCTGTATTTCTCGGTTCAAACCAGCGCCGAGAAACATACACCTTCGCGCTTCCATCCGAGGATGGCGCCCCTACAGGGGTTTCTACCAATTCCGCTAAGCGTTCTAGAAAAACCCTGTTACTGCTCTGAATGAAGTGGCCGGTGTGATATTGGCGTTTTTCACCTGTAACGGCTACGGTGCCGTCTCCTTCGATATAACCGTCCAGGAAACCCTGCATAGTTTTCTGGTCATGGGTAACCACTTCCGGAAAACTAAAGGACTTCGAATGGGTATCGCCTCCAAGGAACTCTTTTAACAGCTCGGCCAAAAACGAGCTGCATACTCGAACCCGATACTGCTGGATTTCACGCTTCAGGAAACCACTGGGTTTTTGAATGGATTCAACATGCGCATCAACACCGAAACCTTCCTGCAAATGATAGACAAACCGCTCTGCAAATCTTTTCTCGTTTACCTCCAGCCGAACTCTGCGCCCCGAATCCAGACTTCCATCGCTCGCAAAAGCACCTAACACATAGCCAAAGGAATAACCCAATTGAGGTTCCACTCTCGGGCGACAAAGTCTCCGGGTTGAAGTTGCTAACAATCGATCGCCAGTTTTCAACTGACAGGCTTCCGTAAAACCCTTTCCTTCAACGAATAGAGGGTGCTCGCCGGTAACAACCAATTCTCGCTCATTGGAGAGAAGGATCCGGTAACGACGCCGGTGCTTGCTCTCAGAAGCAGCAACAACTTCCGTACTCATCAGGTGCCGGGAATCGGGATCGATGGTGATGAGCTTCATTCCAGGCCGAACATCTTTCGCAAAGATTGCCCCGTCCTGGGACGCTATCAACGTTTTTCCGTGAACGCAGAGCGAAAAGAAATCGATATCTTTGACCAGCACCATCTCGTCGTAGGGTTCGGCGAACCGGGCTTGATTAAACAGCTTGTCCAGATCGGCCTGATATCCCTCGGTCAGGAATTTGAGTGACTTCTCCACGCGGGAGGGGGTACTGCGCAGTCCTTCCCGCTCCGGATCTTCTCCCAAACGCTGGAGCAGATCCCGAATCAGACCGGCAATCTCCTGTTGGGTTTTCGGTTCAACGAACGTTTCCGTCTTCACTCCTGACTCCTCCCTCCCGACTCCTAACTTTTCTTAAACTTTCCCTTTCCAGTGCTGAGCCAGATCCACCAAGAGCCGGACGCCCACGCCGGTGCCGCCCTTACGCAGATAGCCCTTATCCCCGTCGGCCCAGGCCACTCCGGCGATGTCCAGATGAACCCAGGGAGTATCCCCGGCGAACTCTTTCAGGAAAGAAGCCGCCGTAATGGTGCCGGCTTTCCCGTCTCCGACGTTCTTAACGTCGGCCACATCCGATTTGACTGCTTCCGTGTATTCGGGCCAAAGCGGCAGTTCCCAGGCCCGCTCGTGCGCCCGGTCGCCGGCGGCTTTTACCTGCTCGTTCCACTTCGCGTTGTTGCCCATGAGCCCGGAGCAGTGCGATCCCAGCGCCACCACACAGGCGCCCGTCAGCGTGGCCAGGTCCACCATGGCCGCCGGTTTGTACCGCTTCGCGTAGCCCAGCGCGTCGGCCAGCACCAGCCGGCCTTCGGCATCGGTGTTGATGATCTCGATGGTCTGGCCCGA
>CAZKNC010000159.1:0-2668 GCA_964553935.1 uncultured Planctomycetia bacterium
TTACTTGCGTTCGATCTGTCCCTGCGAAGCATGCAGGCCGGATCAACTGACGGAGGGGTAATTCATCGTGATTCATTCGCCGACCGCTTGGTGGGTTTTCTCCATCCTGGTTCTGGGGATGCTGGCGATCGACCTGGGGTTTTTTCATCGCAAGGCCCACAAAGAATCCCTCCGGGAAGCGATGATTTGGAGCGCGGTTTGGATCGGAGTGGCCCTGCTGTTCAATGCCGGCGTGTTCAGGGTTTTCGGCGTTCAGAAAGGGATGGAGTTTTTGGCCGCGTATCTGATCGAGAAGTCGCTCAGCGTGGACAACATATTCGTCTTCGTGGCGATCTTCACCTATTTCGCGGTAGAGGCGAAGTACCAGCACCGCGTGCTGTTCTGGGGGATCCTCGGAGCCCTGATCATGCGGGGGCTCTTCATTTACGCGGGGATCGCGCTGATCGAACGGTTTCAGTGGGTGACGTATCTGCTGGGGGCCTTTCTGGTGCTGACCGGGATCCGGTTCGCCCGGGAGGAGACGGAGGTTCAGCCGGACAGGAACCCGGTGGTCCGCTTCTTTCGGGAAATCGTTCCGGTCACCGCCACGTTCAGAGGCCAGTCTTTCTTCGTCCGGGAAAAGGGAAGGTGGTTCGCCACACCGCTCATGATCGTTCTGCTGGTTGTGGAGCTGACCGACGTGATCTTCGCGACCGATTCGGTGCCGGCGGTGCTGTCGGTTTCCCAGGATCCTTTCATCGTCTATTCCAGCAATGTGTTCGCGATCTTAGGCCTGCGGGCGCTCTATTTCGTGCTGGCGGGGGCGATGGTGAAGTTTATCTACCTGCGGTATGGCCTGGCGGCGATCCTGATCTTCGTGGGCGGCAAGATGCTGGCCCATCACTGGATTCACGTGCCGATCGGGGTGTCGTTGGGTGTGATCGGCGGGCTCTTATCCTTCTCAATTTACCTCTCGGTGCTCCGGCACCCCCGCCACGGAAAAACTTAAGCGTCGATCTGGCGGGCGAGCTGAAAATCCTTGGCGGTGAGGCCGCCTTCGGAGTGGGTGGACAGCGTCAATCGCACTTTGTTGTAGCGGATGTCGATGTCGGGATGATGGTCGGCCGATTCGGCCAGCGGCATGATCCGGTTCACGAACGCGATCGCTTCCGGAAAGTCCTTGAACTTGTAGAGCTTCGTAATCTCGCCGCCCTTTAGTTCCCAACCGGAGATCTTCAAAAGTTCGGACTGTACTTCAGTTTCTGATAATTTACCCATTCGATATCCTATTCGTTCTTAAATCAGTATCTCGGCATCGAAGAATCGACTTCCTCAGCCCAGGCGTCGATGCCGCCGTGCAGCGATTTGATCTTCCGGAAACCGGCCGAGCGCAGAAGATCCAGCGCCTTCATGCTGCGCATGCCGTGATGGCAGTGCAGGACCAGCTCTTCGGCCGAGTCCAGTTCTCCGATCCGCTGGACAAACTCGCTGAGCGGGAGCAGTTTGGACCCTTCGATGCGGCAGATGTCGTATTCGTGCGGTTCCCGGACGTCGATGATTTTGACCGGTTTCCCGGCGTCCAATAGCGTTTTGAGCTCCCCCACCGTGATTTCCCATGAACGGGAATCGTCGGCGGCAGCCGCTTGTTCCTGGCCCCGTCCCAGCCCGCAGAATTCCTGGTAATCGATCAGCTGGGTGACCGTCCGATTCGGTCCGCAGACCGGGCAGGCGGGATTCTTCCGGAGCTTGAGCTCCCTGAATTTCATTTTGAGCGCGTTGAACAGCAGAAGGCGCCCGATCAGCGGCTCTCCACTGCCCAGGATCAGCTTGATCGCTTCCGTGGCCTGGATGGTTCCCACGATTCCCGGCAGGATCCCCAGCACGCCTCCCTCTGCGCAGGAAGGAACCAGGCCCGGAGGCGGCGGTTCCGGGTACAAACAGCGGTAGCAGGGGCCTTTCTCAGCCCAGAAGACGGAGGCCTGTCCTTCGAACCGGAAGATCGAGCCATACACATTGGGTTTGCCCAGAAGGACGCAGGCATCGTTGACCAGATAGCGGGTCGGGAAGTTGTCGGTGCCGTCGATCACGATGTCGTAGGGCTTGAGGATTTCCATCGCGTTGTCAGAGGAAAGCCGGGCCTCATGAGTCTGGATCGTGATGTGCGGGTTGATCGCCTGCAGCCGTTCCTTGGCCGCCTGAATCTTCGGTTTTCCGACGTCCTGCGTGGTGTAAAGGACCTGCCGCTGAAGGTTGGTGAAATCGACCACGTCGAAATCGACCAGGCCGATTTTTCCGATGCCGGCGGAGGCCAGGTACAATCCCAGCGGGGAACCTAAGCCCCCGGTGCCGATCAGCAGCACGGAGGCCGCCTTGAGCTTTTTCTGTCCCTGCATGCCGACTTCCGGCATGATGAGGTGGCGGCTGTACCGCTTGACCTCCTCGTTCGAAAGGGTCGGTTCCGGCGCTTCCCCCGCGTTCTTATTCATTCCAGAACTCTTCATCGAGATACCGTGCTCCTCCATCTGGGAAAATCATGACGATGTGACCTTGTTTTAACGAAGCCGCTGTTTGGAGCGCGGCCGCCAGCGCCGCGCCCGAGGAAATGCCGGCCAGCAAACCTTCCTCGAAAGCCAAGCGCCGAACCATCGCGTAAGCTTCTTCCGTCCGGATTTCAGCGTGCCGATCGGGA
>CAZKNC010000159.1:2678-3208 GCA_964553935.1 uncultured Planctomycetia bacterium
CGGGAAATGCCGGGTCGTAGATGTCCGGCACGATCGAGGTCGCCATATGCTTGAGGCCCTCCAGGCCGTGCAGCGGGGAGTCGGGTTGGACGGCGACCACTTGAATTGCCGGATTCTTTTCTTTCAGGAATCGGCTGGCGCCCATCAAGGTTCCGCTGGTTCCGAGTCCTGCCACGAGATGAGTGATTTCCCCCTGGGTTTGCTCCCAAATCTCCGGTCCGGTGGTGCGGTAATGCGCCTGCCAGTTGGCCGGATTGCTGTACTGGTCGGCATAGAAATATTTATCCGGTTCGGCCGCGGCCAATCGCCGGGCTTCCCGGATCGCTCCGTCGGAGCTTTCCAGCGGGCTGGTCAGCACCAGGTTTGCGCCGTACGCTCGAAGCGTTTTGAGAACTTGGGGACTGGCGTTCGATGGAACGCACAAAGTCACCGGATATCGTTTCGCTGCGCAAATCATTGCGTAGGCGACCGCGGTGTTGCCGGAACTGGCATCCAAAAGAATCTTTCCCGGTTTTAGACCGCCTGCTTGC
>CAZKNC010000159.1:3218-3816 GCA_964553935.1 uncultured Planctomycetia bacterium
CCCTGCTTGCTCAGCGGCCTTCACGAGGCTGGCAGCCGCGCGGTCCTTGACCGAACCGCCGGGGTTGAACCATTCCAGCTTGGCGAACATCGCGACGCCGGGGAACTCACTCCCGATGCGGGCTAAGTGCACCAAGGGGGTGTTTCCGATACAGCTGAAAATGTCAGAGCCGGATCGTCCTTCAACGGGCTGGGGGCGAGCGGCTGTTCGTGCGTTCACCAGATCCCCAGCTCCGTTTTGATTTCTTCTGAAGCCATCGTTTTTGGATCCCACGGCGGCGACCAGACCAGATTCGTCTGCACTTCCTTAATCCACGGCAGTTTGGCCAGCGCGCCCTGCATCTGGCCCTTGATCACCGGCCCCAGCGGGCAGCCGGGGCTGGTCAGGGTATAGGTTACTTTGACATTGGGGCCTTGGATGTTCAACCCATAGATCAGTCCCAGGTCGAGCACGTTCAGATTCAGCTCCGGGTCCATCACCGTTTTTAAGGCGCTGCGCACCTGTTCTTCGGGGCTTCCCGGTTCCGCCGGGGCGGCGGAGACCACCGCGGGAGCGGCCGCCGGTTCGGTGTCGGCCAGATGAGTCAGATCCGGATGCG
>CAZKNC010000160.1:0-3786 GCA_964553935.1 uncultured Planctomycetia bacterium
GATGAGCGGACCGTCCTTGCCGCGGCGCTGGTAGCGCAGCGCGATGCGTTCGGCCTCGAGGATGCCCCCCGTGAACGTGCGCTCGGCCTTGCTGTTCGGGAACGGGCTGACGTCGACTAAGTCGTTCACGGGAGGCGTGATTATAGCTTAGCGGGCGGCTCGCCGAGGGACGCGAGATCGGCCAAGTCCTTGGGACGAGCCGCCGCGCGCTTATTCTTGATGAGCGCGGCCTTGCCCATGTAGAAGACGGTCTGGTCCCCGAATGGGCCCTTCTGACGGCTAGCCCAGACCTCGTCCGGCGTCACCCCGTCGAGTTCCGTGAGCAGGTCGATGCGCATCGGCGGATAGCCCATCTGGATTATCTTGCCCGACAGGATATCCCGTTCCGTAAGCGAAAGGGCTTGAAAGCCGAATTCCTCGATGGCGCGGAGCAGCCTCTTGGCGTTCGGAGCCGTCGGCCTGACCCAGATGTCCACGTCGCCGGTGTAGCGCGGCGCGCCCAGGAAAGCCAAGGCATAGCCGCCCACGATCACGCTCTGCACGCCGTTTCGCTCGAGACAGGCGATGAAGTCCGCGAAATCCGGGTGGATCTTCATGCGCGGCGATCCCTCAGCACGATGGCGCGCGCGAGCCGCGGGAGGCTCTTGAAGCCCGACAACGCGTAGTATTGCTCGCGAAGGAACTCCACCGCGGCGACCCGGGCCGAGGGAGACTTCGCCAGCCAGTATTCGAGGTCGCCGCGCTCCTCCTCTTTAGACGTCACGCGCAGCGCCATGCGGTCTTTTGGGTAGGCCCGCACGACCCGCAGATGAAACCGCCGCCCGTCCAAGATGAAATGCCCTGCACGCTTGCGGTTATAGACCAGCCCGCCGTCGGCGAGCAAGAAATCGTCGGTCTTGAGAAAGGCCCGCACCAGCTCCCGGCATTGAGTGCTGGCGCCGCTTCCCTCCGGGAAATAGGCCCCCAGCACCATCAGAACGCGAGGTTTCAACGCGGCACCGAGACCGGTTGTGAAGCCATCGGGGCGTAACCGAGCGCCCGCCCTGCACCGCCCAGTTTTCCCCATTCCGGAGCCAGCGTCACTCGTTCCAATCCTTCAAACCAACTGCCGACTTCTTCTTTTCGGAAGAACTGCATCAGTGGGACGGAAAGGATATTGAACCAGTCGGTGTGCAAAACCCGGAACGGGTAGCGGGCGTGGAAAGAGAATGGGATTTTTTGGGCCAGCGGCCGGGTGGATTTGAACGCGTTGAGCAGCTGATACGGCCAAATCCATAAGACCCACTGCGCCGCGGCCAGCAGAATGCAGAGCCCGTTCAAGAGAGGGTATGGCATCCGGGTGGTGACCCGGCGCAGCGTGTTCAGCAGAGCGATTTGCCTGCCCCGGCCGCGCGCGTTGAGCCAGATGAAAATCGGGGCGCCCGGCTTCAAAAGGCGAGCCAGGCTCCGCAGGGCTTCTTGAGGCCGCTGCATCACGTGAAGCACGCCGATGCTGTAGACGAAATCGAGCGAACGTTCCCGGAACGGAGGGCGGAAAATGTCTCCCTGAACGAAATGGGTGTTCGGCAGATGCCGGGCGTTGTCGCGCGCGGCTTCGACCGCTTCGCTCAGGTCCATTCCGATGATCTCGGCGCCATACGCGGCGGCATGGACCAGGTGGCGGCCGAATCCGCATCCGGCATCCAGGCCGAGTTTGCCCTTGAAGAATTCCGGTTGGATCGGCTGGATGGCGTCCCGGAAAACCTGCTCCCAGTGGGGAAACATCTCTCGGAATTTGCGCCATTGGTAGCTGTAGCTCCGGTGGGTCCGGCGCTGGTGGAGTCCCGGATCTTTTTCGCCCTCTTCCGCCGAGGGCTGGCTGGAAAGCAGAGGCAGCCGGTCTTTGTATTTCCGGAAAAACTCCGGTTGATAGCGCCAGCACAGATCCAGCAGGTCGTCCGGCAGCAGGCGCGGGATCCCGCCGATGACCGGATAAACCCGGTGGCATCCTTCGCAGGAAAGAGAGCCGGCTTCGGTTTCCTCCCCGTTTCCGGCGAACCGTTCCAATCGGAGCGATTCGCGGCACATCGGGCAGATGATCCATTGAAGGAGGCGCTCTTTCATGAGGCGGATCCGGACTGCTGAAGCAGGGTTCTTAGCCGGTGAAGATACGTATGCTCCGAAAGGACCCGTTCCCTTCCGCGCGCGATGATTCGAGACCGTTCCGCAGGATCCTCCAAATAGCGGCGAGCGACCTGAACGGCTTCCTCGGGCGAACGATAGCAGGCCGCTTCCCGGTCCGGCTCCAGCAGCTCTTCCATGCCGGGGATTCGATCGGTCAGCGGCAAAAGGCCGCTGGCCAGAAGCTCGAATGCGCGCATGTTAAGCCCGCCCAACCGGGATTGGGAATGGTGGTGGTTTAATCCCATTTTGGAAGCGCTGTAAATTTGGACGGCGGTGAGGTCTGAAACGATCGGGCCCCTCCGGATGGACGAATCTTCAAGCAGGCGGCGCGCTTCCGGGCTTTTCCAGCCGCCCCCCCAAATGCGCACGGAAAAATCGCGGGAAAGCGCGCGAACGAGAACGGCCCGTTCGGGGTAGAAAGATCCGACGAACGAAAGATCGCAGCTGTATTTTTCGGCAGCGGTCTGGCGAGCCAGCGGTCTGCAAACCGTTTCATCGCAAGCACAGGGCAGAAAGTGGGTTTGCCGGACTCCTTCCGCGTGTAAACGAGGCAGGTACGACCGATCGAAAACGAATACATGGTCAAATAACGGCAGCAGCCGCGCGGTTTCCGCTTTTTGCCAGGGGTCATCCACCCACCAGTTAACGACCGGGCATCCTGCGGATTTCTTCAATTCAGTCATTTGCTCCGGCGTCAGCGTGAGATCTTTTAAGACGAGGATCAGGTCCGGCCGGATCCTTCGAGCCAGCCGGATCAGAAGACGGTCTCTTTCGGATAAAAACCGCCGACCCCATTTCGTAGTCGCCATTTTCTGGGTCAGTCCCGGTACCGCGGGCCAAGCTTCTCGGTAAGGAAACAGCGTCACACGGCAGCCGAGCCGCCGCAACGCTCGCGTCGTATAGACCAGCCAGGGATTGTGATGGCGTGCCAGAAAAGCCGGCGCCGGACCTACCAGTAAAACGTGCATTTTTAGCTGCGGGTTCCCTGCTGAAGTTGGGCTTGAAGTTCTTCCAAGCAGTCCAGTAATCCTTGCCCCAAGTCCACGTAATACGAGCTGACCAGTTTGCGGGCCAACGGAGGCCGGTAGGCATAGGGCGTGACCGTGTAATGGGCGGTGGGATCTTTTTGCTGCGGGTCGGGATTCGCCGGTTTGAACGTGATTTGGACGTCAGTGCCCACGATCTCCCGGATCATTTCCAGCAGGTCCCGAACGCGGGTGGGGTGGTGCCCGGTCAACACGATGTGCTGGTTCTTGAACTCCGGCTGGAGGATCTGGACGCTGGCGCGCGCCACATCGGAGACATGAATATATTCCCGCAGTTCGTTGCCGGTTCCCTCGAGGAGGATCGATCGGTTTTTGAGCGCCTGCAGAAGATAGGAACGGATTCCGTTGCCTTCGGTGGCCCGGCGGCCGAAGATTGACCCGTACCGGAGAACGGTAAAGTCCAGCCCGAACCAGCGGTGATATTCCTCGACGTAGGATTCGCAGGCCTGCTTGCTGGCCCGGTAGAAACCGCCGGAATGTCCGGAAACATAGATCGTGCTGGCCAGAACGTACTGTTTAACCGGGGCCAGCCGGGCCTCTTCCAGCAGTGTGGCGTTTCCCAGCACATTGGCGCGGG
>CAZKNC010000161.1:0-3744 GCA_964553935.1 uncultured Planctomycetia bacterium
TTATAGAATGAAAGATAATCGTGTTTCTGCGCGGCCACGATCGCGTAATGGTGCGGCGCATACGTTTGCACGATCACCCGGCCCGGCAGACGGCTGCGGCCGGCGCGGCCGGCGACCTGGGTGAGCAGATGAAACGTCCGCTCGGCCGATCGGAAATCCGGCAGGTTCAGCGCGGTGTCGGCGGAAATCACCCCGACCAGCGTCACGCGCGGGAAATCCAATCCTTTGGCCACCATTTGCGTTCCCACCAGCACATCGACCTCATGCCGGCTGAATGCCTGCAGGATTTTAGCGTGACTGCCGCGCGCCTGCGTGGCGTCGCTGTCCATCCGGGCCAGCCGCGCGCCTGGAAAAAAACGGGCCAAATCGCTCTCCACCCGTTCGGTCCCGATTCCCTGGAAGCGGATGTAGTCGGCCCGGCAATTCGGGCAAAGGTCCGGCGGTGGGATCGAGGCCTGGCAGGAATGGCAAACCATCCGTTTCGTCGCGATATGGTAGGTCAGCGAGGTGCCGCACGCTTTGCAGCGCAGCACATGCCCGCATTTCCGGCAATGGACAAAGGTCGAGAATCCCCGCCTGTTCAGGAAGAGGATCGCTTGTTGTTTTGCTTCCAGAGTTTTCGCCAGCGCTTCTTCCAGCGGACGGGAGAAGATCCGGCTGCGCCGGCCGAAGGCCAACTGTTCTCTCATGTCCACGATCTGGACCTCGGGAAGAGGCACCTCGTCGATCCGCTCTTTCAGTTCCAAAAGCCGGATGCGGGGCCCTCCGGGCCTACGGCCCGAAAGGGCCGGAGGCGGACTCTCCTCCGGTGTGGTGGCCCGGTAGTAGGTTTCCATCGAAGGAGTGGCGCTGCCCAGGATCACCACGGCTCCGCACAGTTCAGCTCGGCGGATGCCGACTTCCCGGGCATGATAGCGGGGAGAGTCGTCTTGTTTATAGGAAGGTTCGTGCTCCTCATCCACCACCACCAAACCGAGCTTTTCTACCGGGGCGAAAACGGCCGACCGGGCGCCGATCACCACCCGCGCCTCCCCGGAGCGGATCCGGTTCCATTCTTTCAGGCGCCGGCTCTCCAGCATGGCGCTGTGCAGGATCGCCACCCGTTCGCGTCCGAACCGGCCTTCGAACCGTTCGATCGCTTGCGGGGTCAAGGAAATTTCCGGCACGAGCACGATCGCGGTTCGGCCGGAGTCGAGCACCTGTTGGATGGTTTGGAGATAGATCTCGGTTTTGCCGCTGGAGGTGATGCCGTGGAGAAGGAAAATCTCATGTTTGTTCTCGCGGACCGGATCTTGAATCTGTTCGAGCGCCCGACGCTGTGCGGGGGTGAGTTTCAGCGGTTCGGTCGGCACGACCGGGGGTTGCTCTTCTTCGGATCGCGGGCGGGTACCGCCCTTCCCCCGCCGGAGTGCGCCCGGCAGAGCGGCCGAAAGGGTTTCGCCCCAGCTGGCTTGGTAAACTTCGGCGATCCAGCGGGTGACTTCGAGGAGGTCGGGACGGAAAACCGGCTGTTCGTCGAGCAGTTTCAGAAGGGGTTTCAGCTTCCACACCGGGCTTTTGTCCGAGAGCGCCACGAGGGTTCCGACCACCCTGCGGGGCCCGAACGGCACCAGCGCGCGAACACCCGGCTGTGCCTGTGCGCGGAGGGTTGCGGGGATCCGATAATGGAACGTTTCGCGCAGAGGCAGCGAGACCGCCACCTCGGCGAAACGATCAGCCATCTTGAAGCAGCGAGAGGACTTTTTGCATGTCCTCCCAAACGAGTTTCTTGGCGGGCGGATTGCGCAGCAGGTAAGCCGGATGATAGGTAACGACGAGCGAAGAACCTTTCCAGTCGAACACCCTTCCCCGCAGAGAGGACATGGAGGCCTCGGTCTCCAGCAGCGCGGTGACGGCGGTTTTTCCGAGCGCGCAGATCACTTTTGGGGCGATGGTGGCCAGCTGGGCATCCAGATATTCCTGGCAGGCGGCGGCTTCGTCCGGTTCCGGCGGACGGTTGTTCGGCGGCCGGCATTTTACGATGTTGCAGATGTACACGTCTTCACGCCGCATTTTCATTGCTTCGATGATTTTGTTCAGCAGTTGGCCGGCGGCTCCCACGAACGGGCGGCCTTGAAGATCTTCGTCTCGCCCCGGCCCTTCCCCCACGAAAACCAAGCGGGCATCCAGCGAACCTTCACCGAAAACCACCTTGGTTCGGTCTTCGCAGAGCCGGCATTTCCGGCAGACCAGCGCTTTTTCCCGGATGGGTGCGAGGAGGGTCTCTTTCTGCTCCGCCGTTCGTGCTGAGCCTGTCGAAGCAGGAACGACGAGGTCATCCTTCTACGAGCTCAGGATGACCGATTTTTTCTTCGCTCTCGGAACGGATTGAATACCGGATGCCTGAAGAGATTTTAGGACGCGCCGAGTTTGGCGGATCAAGGAGGAGATCTCTTCCCGGCTCATGGGCACACCAGCCCGGCCACGGCCGCTGCTGCGTCCGGAAAACTGGTGATGCGGCTCAGCCGCGACATTTCTTGAAGACGGGCGGGATTGTTTCGGAGCTCTTCCAGCAACCGTGGGAATTCCTTTAGGTTTCCGGCCAGGACGGCGATTCCCTGCTGGGTCAGCACCCGAGCGTTGCGCGTCTCCTGTCCCGGGATCGGAGCAACCAACAGAAGCGGGAGCCCTTTGGCCATCGCTTCCACCGAGCTGAGGCCTCCCGGTTTGGTCACCATCAGATCCGAAACCGTCATGAGCTCTTCCATGTTGTCGACGAACCCGTACAGCTTCAAGGCGTGAGGGATTTTTTCCTGGACGTTTTCCAGGTGGCGCAGCAGGGCGGTGTTCTTTCCGGTGACCACCAGCACCTGAAGCGGCGTGGGGATGCCGCTCAAAGCCGTCACCAGCTCGAACACCGGCCCGGTTCCGAAGCCGCCGGAACAGACCAGGACCGTGAACCGATCGGGCTGAATTCCCAGCCGGAGAGCCGTTTCATTCCGATGAGTGTGTTTCGAGAATTTCGGATGGATGGGGATGCCGAGCAGTTGAATCCGAGCTTCCGGCACGCCGCGGGCCCTCAGCGCTTCCCGGCCGACGGGAGAGCCGACCACGTACGTATCGATGCAGGGGGAGATCCAGACGCTGTGAGGCAGAAAATCGGTCAGCACGGTGATCAGCCGCGCGTTGAAGCGTTTGTGGCATTTTAGATAAGCGGCGACTTCCATCGGGAAAAAATGGGTTCCAATGACCACGTCCGGTTTCTGGCGCCACAGGATTTCTTCCAGGATTTTTCCGTGAGAGGCGTTGTTCATTCGGTGCAGTTTGTAGGCCGCCCAGGCCAGGCCCCGCAAGTCCAGGAAATTGTAGGCGGCTCCCCACAGGTGCGGATAGCGGTGAATGACGCTCAGGTAGCCCTCGGTGAAAGACCACTGGTACCAGGGGCTCATCCCATCGAGCGCGTTGAGCAGGACCGTCTCGTTTTGAGGACAGCGCTGCTTGAGCGCGATGGTAATGGCTTCGGCGGCTTTCTGGTGTCCCGCTCCCGCGGGGACGTGGGTCACAATGATTTTCACCCCACCACCTCCGTTTGTGCTTTCAGCACCGAGTCCCTTCGGGACTCACGATATGAATATATCGTAGATGGAGGTGGTGGGGTCATGGCTGTTTTAAAATCCAATCGACGGCCCGATCCAGATTGGGCGCCACGTGGTCCGGCCGGTGACGGAGTTTCCGCACCGAGCTTTTCGGAGTTACCCCCGATAA
>CAZKNC010000162.1:0-3731 GCA_964553935.1 uncultured Planctomycetia bacterium
TCGTGGCGAAAATTGTCGCCGGGGCCAAAGGCGTTGGCGGGAATGGCGGTGATGCTGATCGCGGTGATTGTCGCGGTGATTGCGATCACGCAGGGTCAGCGGCGGATCCCGGTCCAGTATGCCCGCCGCGTGGTGGGGCGCAAGGTGTTCGGCGGCCAGGCGACCTACATCCCGATTCGGGTCAATCACGCCGGGGTCATGCCGATCATTTTCGCGCAGTCGATCATCATGTTCCCGGCCACGCTGGCCGGCTTTACCGGGATCGGGTTCCTGGGCCAGGTGGCGAACTGGCTTTCACGCGGCCACGGCTTGTACACGCTGCTTTATTCGGCTTTCATTATTTTTTTCGCGTATTTTTACACGGCGATCGCGTTTAATCCCGTGGATGTGTCCGACAACATGAAGAAATTCGGAGGTTTTATCCCCGGCATTCGGCCCGGCCGGCCGACGGCGGAGTTCTTTGACAGGCTTTTGACCCGGATCACGCTGCCGGGAGCGATTTTTCTGGCTTTTATCGCCGTGCTGCCCGACATGATTGGACGATGGCTTTCTATTCCGTACCTGGTAGCCAGCTTTTTCGGGGGAACCAGTCTGCTGATCATCGTGGGTGTTTTGCTGGAAACGATGCGGCAGGTGGAATCGTTCCTGCTGATGCGGAACTACGAGGGTTTCTTAAGCCACGGCCGATTGCGCGGCCGGCGCTAGGCTGTTTCCATGCGGCTGGTTTTTCTGGGCCCGCCCGGCGCGGGAAAGGGAACGCAGGCAGAGCTGCTTTGGGAGCGCCGGAAGGTTCGGGCGCTCGCCAGCGGGAACATCCTTCGGGAAGCGATCCGAAACGGTGATCCGATCGGAAAGGAAGCGGCCCGTTGCATGGCCAATGGCGTGCTCGTTCCGGACCGGCTGGTGACGGATCTGATCCTCCAGCGGCTTCAGCCGCTGGGTCCGGTGGAATCGTTCGTGTTGGATGGTTTTCCGCGGACCGTGTCGCAGGCTCAGGCGCTGGACGTCTGGCTGAAGCAGCGCGCGCAGCCGGGCATCGATTTGGCAGTGGATTTTGAAATCTCGGCTGACGCGATCATCCGGCGGCTTGAAGGCAGACGGATCTGCAAGAAGTGCGGCGCGAATTACCACCTGCGCAACCTGCCTCCGAAACGGGAGGGGATGTGCGACCGGTGCGGCGGCGAGCTGGGGCTGCGGCCGGACGACGATCTTGGAACGATTGAGAAGCGGCTGGTCGTCTATCACCGGGACACGGAGCCGCTGCTCAAGTTTTACCGCGATCAGAACAAATTGAAGGTGATTCAGGGCGACCTGGATATTGAAACTCAGTACGCGGCGCTGTTGGATCTGCTGCGGGAACAGCTGGCGTGATCGAGGTGAAAACCGCCAGCCAGCTGGAGCGGATGCGGGCGGCCGGCTCTGTGGTCGCGGAAATGCTGGATCGTTTGCGGGAAGCGGTTCGTCCCGGCGTCACGACGCTGGAATTGGACGAGGTGGCCCGCGACACGATCCGGCGGCGGGGAGCCAAGCCGGCGTTTAAAGGGTATCGCGGGTTCCCGGCGCATATCTGCACGTCGGTGAATGACGAAGTGGTGCACGGTATCCCGTCCCGGCGCCGGTTGAAGGAAGGCGATCTGATCGGTTTGGATGTGGGTGCCGTGGTGGATGGTTATTACGCCGACGCGGCGGTGACTGTGCCGGTTGGGCGCGTCACCGAGAAGGCCGCCCGCCTGATCGAGGTAACCGAGCAGGCCCTGGCCGCCGGCATCGCGATGGCGGTGGAAGGCGGTCGGTTGTCGGACATCTCGCACGCGGTGCAGCGGACTGTCGAGCGGAACGGCTGTTCGGTGGTTCGGGATTTCGTGGGCCATGGGATCGGTACGCAGCTGCATGAGCCGCCGCAGATTCCGAACTACGGGGAGCCCGGGTTCGGCCCGAAACTTAAAACGGGCATGGTGCTGGCGATCGAGCCGATGGTCAACCTGGGAAAACCGGAGGTAAAGATTTTGGAGGATGGCTGGACCGCCGTCACAGCAGACGGATCGCTTTCGGCGCATTTCGAGCACACCGTGGCAGTCCGGGAAGGTGCACCCGAAATTTTGACGCATGCCTAAAGAAGAGCCCATCCAGGTAGAAGGGGTTGTTGTGGAAGCGCTGCCCAACGCGATGTTTCGCGTCCAGCTGGAGAACGGCCATCGCCTGCTGGCGCACGTCGCCGGAAAGATGCGGATGCATTTCATCCGGATCCTGCCAGGCGACAAGGTGACGGTGGAGATGTCTCCATACGATTTGACGCGGGGCCGGATCACGTTTCGGATCAAGGCATAGAGGGATACGGAATGAAAGTGAAGTCATCGGTCAAACGGATTTGTGAACGCTGCCGGGTGATCAAGCGGAACCGGGTCGTCCGGGTTATCTGCACGAATCCTCGGCACAAGCAGCGACAAGGATAACGTATGCCACGTATTCTGGGAATCGATCTTCCAAAAGAAAAACGGATTGATGTTGCGCTGACCTACCTGTATGGAGTTGGACAGGTCACCTCCGCGCAGATTTTGAGCAGGGCGGGGATTCCGGCGGCCACTCGGGCCAAGGATCTGACCGATGAGCAGGTCACGCGCATTACCAGCGCGATCGCGCAGGGAAACAAGGTGGAAGGAGATTTGAGGCGGGATATTTCGCAGAACATCCGGCGTCTCATCGATATTGGTTCGTACCGGGGGTTGCGGCATCGCCGGGGGCTGCCCGTCCGGGGGCAGAGGACGCATACCAATGCCCGGACTCGGAAGGGACCCCGGCATGCGGTGGGAGTCCGCAAGAAGCCGGCTCCGGCGGCCGTCAAGAAGGCTTAAGAGGAGAACAGGAATGGCAGAAGGGGGAAAGGCAAAAAAACGGGCCAAGGTTCAGGTTTCCGCGGGGATCGCGCACATTCACGCGACCTTTAACAACACCATCGTGACCATCACGGACAAGCAGGGCAATACCCTGTGCTGGTCCTCCACCGGGATCGTCAAGTTCACCGGCTCAAAGAAGGCGACTCCGTTCGCCGCGCAGGTGGCCGCGGAGGATCGCGCCAGGCGGGCGATGAGCCTGGGGGGCCGGGAAGTGGAGGTGTTCGTCAAGGGTCCGGGATCGGGCCGCGAGTCGGCTATCCGCGCTCTGCAGGCGGCCGGTTTATCGATCACCTCGATCCGGGACGTCACTCCGGTTCCGCACAACGGCTGCCGTCCGCCGAAGCGGAGGAGAGTTTAATGGCCCGCTATACAGGACCTGTCTGCCGCATCTGCCGGCGCCAGGGGACGAAGCTCTTTCTGAAAGGGACCAAATGTCTCACGGAAAAGTGCCCGGTTCAGCGCAGGGCCTATCCGCCGGGGCAGCATGGGCAGGGCCGCATTAAGCTTTCCGATTACGGGATCCAGCTGCGGGAGAAGCAGAAGGTCAAGCGGATGTACGGCCTCATGGAGAAGCAGTTCCGAAAGACCTTCGCGCAGGCTTCCCGGGCCAAGGGAGTCACGGGCGAGAAACTTTTAGAACTTTTGGAGAGAAGGCTGGACAACGCGGTGTTCCGGTTGGGATTCGCCACGTCGCGGTCTCAAGCACGCCAGATCGTTTTGCATGGTCACGTTCGCGTGGCCGAGCGGCGGGTCACCATTTCTTCTTTCTTGGTTCGGGCCGGGCAGTCGATCCGGCGGTTCGGATCGGAGAAATTCCTTTCCGGACTGATAGAGACC
>CAZKNC010000163.1:0-3730 GCA_964553935.1 uncultured Planctomycetia bacterium
TCATCCTTCTTGGGCTTTCCAGCGGCAAGGGGAACCCCGCCTACCTCACGCCATCGGCACCCGCTGGTTTCGCCGCGGGGATCCTGCAGGCCTTCGGCGTGGCGCTGGTCTTCGTTCTCTGGACGTACGGCGGCTGGACGGAGTCGGCCTATGTGGCCGAGGAGATCCGCGATCCTCACCGGAACCTTCCCTGGTCGATTTTTCTCGGGTTGGGGGTCGTGACGGTTCTGTATGTGACGGTCAACTGGGTTTATCTCCAGTTCATTCCGCTGGCTGAAATGCCGGGCCGGCCCCTGGTTGCCGCGGAGGTGATGCGAAGCGTGGTGGGTCCGGCCGGAGGAGTCGCAACCTCGCTGATGGTGGCGGTTTCCGCGTTCGGAGCGCTCAACGGCTACATCCTGACCGGCGGGCGGATCCTGCTGGCTCTTGGGCAGGATCACCCGCTTTTTTCCCGGCTGGCCGGCGTGCATCCCCGGTTCTCAACTCCGGCGCGGGCGCTTCTTTTTTCGGCTGCGGCGGCTATTGCGCTGGTCTGGATGGGGACCTTTGACCAGATCGTCACCTATTCGACGGTGGCGATCTCCATTTTCTTCACGCTGGGGGCGTTCAGCGTCATCGTCCTGCGCCGGAAAGATCCGGAAACGCCCCGGCCGTACCGGGTTTGGGGTTATCCGTTCACGCCGCTGGTGTTCATGCTGGCGATGGCTCTTTTTATCGTCAACGTTTTCGTGATGGAGCCCAAGGAGGCGATCTTCGGCGTCGCCCTGGCGAGCGTGGGGATTCCGCTGTATCTGGCGTCGGTTATAATGGATTCGAAGAGGCGGCCATCCGGCGTTCGTCCGCTCTGATCGCGTCGGGAATCCTGGCAGCGCTCTTTTTAACCGGCATGAAACCACAACCGATCCGCGCCAACCGGCTGGCGAAGGAAAAATCACCGTACCTTCTCCAGCACGCTCATAACCCCGTTGACTGGTATCCCTGGGGGGAGGAAGCGTTTGAGAAAGCCCGCCGGGAGAATAAGCCGATCTTTCTGTCGATCGGCTATTCCACCTGCCACTGGTGCCACGTGATGGAACGGGAATCGTTCGAAAATCCGGAGATCGCCGATCTCCTGAATCAGCATTTCGTCTCCATCAAGGTGGACCGGGAAGAGCGGCCCGACGTCGATGCCCTCTACATGCAGGCGGTCATGCAGATGACCGGCCACGGTGGCTGGCCGATGTCGGTCTTTCTGACGCTGGAGTTGAAGCCGTTTTTCGGCGGCACCTATTTTCCGCCGGAAAGCCGCTGGGGCCAGCCCGGCTTCAAAGAGGTCCTGCGCGGCGCGGCGCAGGCCTGGGAACAGCGTCGGCAGGAAGTCCTCGACTCCAGCCAGGCCATGACGGAGGCATTGAAGCGGCAGGCGTTTTCGCCCTCCGCCGGCCGGCCGGACGAAAAGGTTTTTCATCGGGCGTTCGAAATTTTTTCCGACAGTTACGACGATCGTTACGGCGGATTCGCGCCGGCGCCGAAATTTCCACGGTCTCACGCCCTCTCCTTCCTTCTTCGGTACTGGAAACGAACCGGCAACCCCCACGCGCTGGCGATCTGCGAGCATACGCTGCGCGCGATGGCGGAAGGCGGGATCTGGGACCACCTGGGCGGGGGATTCCACCGCTATTCCACCGATGCGCAATGGCATGTTCCGCACTTTGAGAAGATGCTTTACGACCAGGCCCTGCTTGCCCGCACCTATTTGGAGGTTTTTCAGGCGACCGGAAAACCGGAATATGCTCAAACCGCGCGGGAAATCTTCGATTACGTATTGAGGGAAATGACCGGACCGGAAGGGGGTTTTTACTCCGCCGAAGACGCCGACTCCGAAAGGAAGGAAGGCGCTTTTTATGTTTGGACCGCGGCAGAGATGAAGAAACTTCTGCGCGCGGAATCGGCGGAGATCTTCGGCGCGGTCTTCGATGTCCGGGAGGGCGGAAACGCCGAGCAGGACCCAACCGGCGAGTTCGCCGGCCGAAACATCCTGCACCGCGTTCGCACCATGAAAGAAACGGCTCAAAAGTTTGGAAAATCGGAGAAAGAGATCGAGCAGGTTTTAGAGCAGGCCCGGGGCATCCTCTTCAGCACTCGCGCGCACCGGCCTCGGCCGCATCGGGACGACAAAATCTTGGTGGATTGGAACGGGCTGATGATTTCCAGTCTGGCGTTCGGTTCCCGTGTTTTAAACGAACCGCGCTACGCGCAAGCGGCTCGGCGGGCGGCCGACTTCATCCTGCGGACGCTGGTCCGGAAAGAGGGCCGGCTCCTGCACCGGTATCGGGACTCCGAAGCGGCAATTCCCGCGCACCTGGAAGATTACGCCTTCCTGATCCAGGGTCTCACGGATCTTTATGAGGCGACGTTCGAGGTTCGTTATCTGGCTGAGGCGAAACGCTTGACCGAAGAGATGATCCGTCTCTTTTGGGATGAAGCGTCGGGAGGTTTCTTCCTGACCGGCACCGATGCCGAGGTTCTGCTGGTTCGGCAGAAGGAGGTCTACGACGGCGCGATCCCCTCCGGCAACTCCGTCGCCGCGCTGGACCTTTTGCGGATGGGGCGCTTCACCGGCAACGCCGGCTGGGAAGAAAAGGCCGGCCGCCTGGTGGAATATTTCTCCGGCGCGCTTCAGCAAAACCCTTCGGCTTATCCCCAGCTCCTGATCGCGCTGGATTTCCTGCTGGGTCCTTCCAGCGAAATCGTTCTGGCCGCCGGCGCCGAAGATCCGACCTTGCCGGAGTTCACGCGGGAACTGTTCCGGCGCTTCATCCCAAACCGGATCGTGGTATTCCATTCGGACGGTCCGGAAGACCGGGCGGTGGAACAGGTTGTTCCTTTCGTGAAAGGCCAGTCTGCCCAGAGTGGGAAGGCAACCGCCTATGTCTGCCGGAACTATACCTGCAGTTTGCCCAGCACCTCTCTGGAACAATTTAGACAGCGGCTGGACGAATGAAAAACCGCTGGATCGACGTTTCCGTTCCGCTCCAAAACGGCATGGTCCATTGGCCTGGGGACCCGCCGGTTGAGATCCGGCGTGTGAAAGAGCTGCGGCGCGGCGATTCCTCCACCCTTTCGCGCCTCTCGATGGGCAGCCACACCGGCACGCACCTCGATGCCCCCAGCCATTTTTTGAAAAATGGCGCCACGCTGGATCGAATTCCCTGGGAAGCGCTGATCGGGCCGGCCCGCGTGATCGGGATCCGCCATCCGGAACGGGTGACCGTGGCAGAGCTTCACCGCTCCCGCATCCGCCGAGGAGAAAGGATTCTCTTCAAAACGCGCAACTCCGTCCGATGCTGGAAAGGAAATTCTTTTCGTCCCGATTTCGTTCATCTGGACGCGGAAGCGGCCCGTTTTCTGGTCCAGCGCGGAGTGCGGACGGTTGGCATGGATTATCTTTCCGTGGGCGGCTACAAAAAAGACGGCCGGGACGTGCACCGGATCCTTTTAGGCGCCGGGATCTGGATTATTGAAGGACTGAATCTTTCTTCGGCCGCTCCCGGCCGGTATGAGCTGGTTTGCCTCCCCCTCCGCATCGCCGGCGGGGAAGGAGCCCCTGCCCGCGCCCTCTTAAGTCGGGCAGGAATGATCTGGTAGAATAGAAAAGCGATGGGAAACCCCAATAAGCCTCTGCGGGCACGCGATCCGAAAATCGCCGCGGTGGTCAACCAGAACGGCTGCACCGGCTGTGAGGCCTGCC
>CAZKNC010000164.1:0-3715 GCA_964553935.1 uncultured Planctomycetia bacterium
TCGCAAGGGTAGCAAGCAGCTCTTGTTCGCTGATGAGTTTGGCGGAGGTCAGGATCTCGCCGAGTGTCTTGTTCCGGGACGCGGGACTTTGAAGCAGCTCTTCCAGCTTGGCCCGGTCGATTCCCTTTTCGGCCACCAGGAGATCCACGATCTTCTGACGCATCGACTCGGCCATCGCGTTACTCCTGATAACCCACGGTGGTCCGCGCCACCTCTTCCAGCGGAATGACGCCGGCAGCCGCCTTGGCAACCGCGTGGTCCCTCAACGAGGGGAAACCGGCTGTCCGCGCCGCGTCGCGCAGCTGAACGCTCGAGGCCCCGGCGGCAACTAAACGGCGGATCTCACCCGACAGCGGCACCGCTTCCAAAAGCCCGATGCGGCCGTCCAATCCGGTGCGGCGGCACTCGGCACAGCCTTTTCCCGCTCGGTAGCTGCCCTGAGCCGGCAGACCGTAGGACTTGAGCAGCTCCGCCGGCGGCTGGACCGCCTTCTGACAACGGGGACAAACTTTGCGGGGAAGACGCTGAGCCCCGACCAGAAGAACCGACGCCGCGATCAGGTACGGCTCAATCCCCATGTTGACCAGCCGAGCCACGGCGCCCACCGCGTCGTTGGCGTGCAGTGTGGAAAGGACCAGGTGTCCCGTCAGCGCCGCCTTGACCGCGATCTGCGCGGTTTCCGCGTCTCGGATCTCCCCCACCATGATGACGTTGGGGTCCTGGCGCAGAATCGATCGGAGGGCCGCCGCGAAGGTCAGCCCAATGTCCGGCCGGATCGCGACTTGATTGACTCCCGGAAGGTCATACTCGACGGGGTCTTCCACCGTCACCAAGTTCTTTTCCGGCCGATCCACCTGTTTCAAAAGAGCGTACATGGTGGTCGTTTTCCCTGACCCGGTCGGACCGGTGATCAGAACCATGCCGTGCGGCCGCTGGATCGCTGTTTTAAGCTTTTCCAACGGTTCGGTTTCAAAACCCATTTTGCCGATGTCCAGCACGACCTGGTTCTTGTCCAGGATCCTCAGGCAGATCTTCTCGCCGTAATAGGTCGGAATGACCGAGACGCGAAAATCCACACTGCGACCCTCCACACCGAATTTAATCCTTCCGTCCTGCGGCAGGCGGTGTTCCGCGATGTTCAGGTTGGACATGACTTTCAGCCGGGAGATCACGCCGGTGTGCATCGCCGCCGGCGGAGACTCCCCTTCCCGAAAAACGCCGTCCACCCGATAGCGGATCCGGAGGCGTTTCTCAAAAGGCTCCACGAGGATGTCGCTGGCCTTCAGCAAAACACCCTGAGTCAGCAGAACGTTCGTCACCCGGACGATCGGAACCTGCTCGGTCAACCGGACCAGCTCTTCCACACGCTCAGCGGGACTACCCGGACTTTCCGACAAGACCTCCAGCCGTCCCGACCCGATCCCCCGCGCGGACTGAAGCTCCTCCAGCGTATCCACCATTGCGCCGCCGTAGAGCCGGCGCAGAGCGTCCTGGATCTCCTCCCAAGGAGCAACCAGAGGGGTCAATGTCAATCCGGTCGCCTGAGACAAGTGATCCAAAGCCAAAACATTCAGGGGATCTCCCATCGCAACCGTCAGCTGAGAACCCAACCGCGAAACCGGGACAATCTGATATTGGAAAGCCAGTTTCCGCGGGATGGCCTTTCCGAGTTCGGGATCCAACTCCATTTTGGAGAGAGCCATCGAAGGGATGCGCAGGATCTGGCTCAGTGCGGCCACCAGCGCGCGGGAATCCACGACACCCATTTCCACCAGCAGTTGGCTCAGAGACCCGCCCCGCTCTTTCTGAAGCTGTACAACCCGCTCCAAATCCGCCCGCTGGAGAAGACCCCGGGAAACCAGCCCATCGATCAGCCGTTCGGAAGTACTGCGAACCGCGGAGGGGACCGAATCAGGCGGCGGCATGGTTCCCTCCGTAATGGCGGTCGATCGCTTCGGCTACATCGCTCAACGTCGAGACAAAAACCTGCACGGAACAGTGGCTGATCATCTCCAAGTCCTCGACCGCGTGCGCGTTCAGGGGGTCGGCCATCGCCACCGCCAGCGTGTCGCCGATCCGATCCACGGGAACCAAGCAGTACTGCCGCGCGACGTTCTCGGGAACAAGGGTCAGGAAGTCCCCCTCGATTGAATAGTGCTTCAAGGGAAGGAACGGGAACCAGTACTGGGCGGTCAAGGCCTGAGCGATCGCCTCTTCACTGGCGTATCCCAAGGTCACCAGAACCTGTCCCAACAGGCCCCCCTTGCCCTGCTGAACCCTCAGGGCCTCCTCCAGCTGCTCGGACGTGATGACCTTGCGTTCGATCAGCAGCTCACCCAGTTGTTTCCCGATCACCCGTCGAGGCATGCGCTGTCCTCTCTCACGTGGGATGGATCAAACGAAGAAGCTCCTCGGGATCGTGGGAGCGGGCGACCGCCTCTTCGTAGGTGATCTCCTTTTTCGCGTGGAGTTCCGCGAGGGCCTGATTCATCGTCTTCATCCCGTCCCTCTGGCTTGTTTGAAGAACCGAGTAAATCTGGTGGGCCTTGGCCTCCCGAATCAAAGCCCGAATGGCGGGGGTGGCCAGCATGATCTCCACGGCCAGTTTCCGCCCGCCGCCGTTGACGCCGGGAATCAGCTGTTGAGCCAGGACGGCCAGCAGAACAAATGAGAGCTGAATCCGGACCTGCTGCTGGGAATGCGCCGGGAAGACGTCCACGATCCGGTTCACGGTCTGGACGGCGTCGGAGGTGTGCAGCGTCGCCAGCACCAGGTGCCCGGTCTCGGCGATGTTCAGCGCGGCCTCGATCGTTTCCAAATCGCGCATCTCGCCGATCAGGATCACGTTGGGGTCTTCCCGAAGGATGTGCTTGAGCGCGGCATGGTAGGAGTAGGTGTCCACGCCCAGCTCCCGCTGGTCGACAATGGCCTTCTTGTTGATATGCACGTATTCGATCGGATCCTCGATCGTGATGACGTGGCATTTTCGGTGCTCGTTGATCCAGCTGACCATCGAAGCCATCGTGGTGGACTTTCCGCTGCCGGTCGCTCCCGTGATGAGAACCAATCCTTTCTTTCTCTGAGAGATCTCTTCCATGATCCTGACCGGAAGTCCGCACTCCTGAAAATTCAGGATCTTGTCCGGAAGCAGCCGGATCGCCGCGCTGATGAATCCTCTCTGCACGAAGACATTGACGCGGAACCGGCCCGATCCTTCCAAACCAAACGACATGTCCAGTTCCAGATCCTTCTCGAAGGCTTCAATTTGAGTCGGATTCAGAAGACTGTAAGCCAGGGCTTTCGTGTCCGCCGGCATCAGCGGAGGCAGTGAGAGAGGGGACAGATCCTCATTGATCCGGAGAAACGGCGGAGACCCCACGGTCAGGTGCAGGTCCGACGCGCCCCGATCCACCATTTCCTTCAAGAGTGCCAGGATCTTCGTTCGTTCCATGGAATCTCCCTGTTAGGCCGCCATCACCCGGTTTTTGCCTTCCCGCTCGGCGGCCTTCACCCCTTCCACCGCTTTGGAAAGCAGCTCCGCCCCGGTAGAACCGTCGATCGGATTCTCGCTGACCCCTACCGAAACGCTCAGGGACCGCGGAAGCGCCTCCCGCCCATTGGTAAAACGGTGTTCTCCTACCAGTCTCCGGATGGCATCGGCCAGATCCAGCGCCTCCCGCTTGTTTTTTTCCGGCAGAAGGACGGCAAACTCATC
>CAZKNC010000165.1:0-3704 GCA_964553935.1 uncultured Planctomycetia bacterium
TTTAAGGCAGCCGGCCTGCGGATGTGCCGCACCGGGCAACCCCGTCGCGGAGTCCGGCCGGAGGGACGGGTGCGGGGTGAACGACCTCTGAGGAATGAGCGACCAAGGTCCCCGCATTCCTTGATGCTTCGATGGAATGGCGGGGGAGCGATTTCCGAAGCGGAGCGCAGCCGCGCACGGTGGGCGCGGCAAGCGTTCGTGAACCTCGCTCCCGGCCCGAACGGCTCTAGGGTGGAATGGTCAACCGGCGGGGGGATTCGGGTTGACAATTCTCGCCGAGGGACGGATAGTAGCTTCATTCACGGAGGAAATGACGAAATGGTCCCAGAAATTCACGAGGTAGCGGAACGGATTCTGCAGGGGGGCGCCATCGAAGCGGCCGAAGCGGAACGGTTCATCGAATTTGAGACCTGGCCGGAAGTGCTCCAGCTCGCCGCCGAGGCGACCCGGATTCGGGAGCTGTTTTCCGGCGGCGAAGTGGATTTATGCGCGCTGGTGAACGCCAAATCCGGACAGTGCGCCGAGAACTGCGGTTTCTGCGCCCAATCGGGGCATCACAACACCGGAGTCACCAGCTATCCGTTGATGGATCCGGACCAGATCGTCGAACGAGCCAAGCAAGCCAAGGCGTTCGGCGCCAAACGCTTCTGCATCGTCACGGCCACCCGCGGCCTTTCGGACAAGGATCTGCCGGTTCTCTGCGAGGCGGTTCGGCGCGTGAAGGAGGAAGCGGACCTGGTGCCCGAGTGTTCGCTGGGATTCGTGACCGATCACCAACTCGAACAGCTGAAAGCCGCCGGCATGACCCGCTACAACCACAACCTGGAAACCGCCGAAAGTAACTTCCCGAACATCTGCACCACGCACACCTATCAGGACCGCTTGAACACCTTGCGTCAGCTGCGCCGGCACGGACTGGAGATCTGCAGCGGCGGGATTTTGGGGCTGGGCGAATCCCGGCAGGAGCGGGTTCGGCTGGCTTTCGCTCTGGCGGAGCTGGATGTGGAATGCGCGCCGATCAACGTGCTCAATGCCCGTCCCGGAACGCCTCTGGAATCGCAGGAGCCGCCGGACCCCAAAGAAGTCCTCAAGACGATCGCGGTTTTCAGGTTCATCCTGCCGAAGGCCAAACTGGAATTGGGCGGCGGTCGAGAGGTAAACCTGCGGGATTTCCAGTCGATGGCGTTCCTGGCCGGAGCCAATTCCTTGATCATCGGCGGGTATTTAACCACGCGCGGCCGTCAGCCGGATCAGGACCTCCAGCTTTTTAAGGACCTCGGCTTCACCGTTTGAACGTTTCTCTTTCCGGAAAGAACATCCTGGTGACCGGCGCCACCGGCGGGATCGGAAGCGCCGTCGCGCTGGTCCTGCGTGAAGCGGGTGCCGCCCTGTTCGGTTCCTACGGCCGGGATCAGGCGCGCGCACGGGAACTTTCCGCCGCCGGGATTCAAATGGTTCAGGCCGATCTGGCTCAGCCGGCGCAGGCCCGGCGGATGGTGGAGCAGGTCCTTCAGGAAGCCGGCCATCTGGACGCGCTGGTCTATGCCGCCGGCAACAGCCGGGATCACACGCTGCTCAAGCTCACCGATTCGGAATGGGACGAGGTCCTTGCGGTCCATCTGACCGGATTAGCCGTCTGTTGCCGGGCCGTTCTGCCCGGTATGCAGCAGCGTCGGCAGGGAAAAATCCTGGCATTCGGATCGCAGGCCGGCTTGACCGGTCGGATCGGCCAGGCCAATTACAGCGCCGCCAAAGCTGGAACGGTCGGATTCATCAAATCCCTGGCTCGCGAAGCCGGCCGGTTCGGCGTGACCGCGAATGTGGTTTGCCCGGGATTCATCGATTCGAAGATGACCCGCGAAGCTCCTCCCGAGGTCTGGGAACGGGCCAAAGCCGCCTCCGCGATGGGGACCGTTTCCTCGGCGCAAACGGTCGCTTCATTTGCCGCGTGGTTTCTGTCGGATCATTGTTCCGGAGTCACCGGGCAGGTTTTTCAATTGGACAGCAGAATCCTTTAAAACAGTAAGTAGTGAGGAGTAAGTAGTGAGTAGTTTTGAAGCGTTACAGGAAGAACTGGAAACATTAGAGGAGCGAGGACTCTACCGGAACTGCCGGAGGATCGACGCGGTCGAAGGCGGCCGGATCCGGATCAACGGCCGGTGGAAAATCAACCTGGCCTCCAATAATTATCTGGGGCTGGCTCAGCATCCCTGCGTTATCGCGGCGGCTGAAGAAGCGTCGCGGCAGTTCGGCGTGGGATCCGGATCGGCCCGGCTGATCGGCGGCACTTTTCCGCCGCATGAAGCGCTGGAAGAGGAACTGGCTCGCTTCAAGCAGGCGGAGTCGGCAATCCTCTTTTCCACCGGGTACATGGCCAGCTTAGGAGTTGTAGCTGCCCTGACCGGTCCGGAAGACCTCGTGATCGGGGACCGACTGAACCACGCCAGCTTGATGGATGCCTGCCGGTTGAGCGGGACCACCCTGAAGGTTTACCCCCATAAAGATGTCCAGCGGCTCGAAGAAGCACTGCGCCTGCGCCGGGGACGTTACCGCCGGGCCGTGGTGGTGACCGAAGGGCTTTTCTCGATGGACGGAGACATTCCTCCGTTGCCGGAGATCGTCCAAATCGCGCGCCGGTACGACGCATGGGTTTTGGTGGACGACGCGCATGCGACCGGTGTTTTGGGCGCGTCCGGTCGGGGCTCGTTGGAGCATTTCGACCTTCCGGCTGAGGGCATCCTGCAGATGGGGACTCTTTCCAAAGGATTGGGTTCCATGGGCGGGTTCCTCGCGGGACCTCGGGTGGTGGTCGACCTTTTGCGGAATCGGGCCAGGTCCTTTATCTACACGACCGCGCTGCCGCCGGCCTGCGCTGCCGCTGCGCGTGAGGCGATCCGGGTTCTTCGTGAAGAGCCGGTCTGGCGCGATCGCCTGTGGAGCAATACCCGCCGCTGGATCCAGGGGCTCCAGCGAATCGGAGTGGACCTTCTGTCCCAGGAAAGCCCCATCGTTCCGATCCAGACCGGAGGAAACCGGGAAACGATGCAGATGGCGCACGCTCTTCTGGAAGCCAGTGTTTTCGCGCCCGGCATCCGCCCGCCCACGGTTCCGGATGGAACCGGCCGGGTTCGCACGTCAGTGACTGCTCTTCATACGGAGGAAGATTTAGACTCTGCTCTGAAGGTTTTCGAGAAATCAATGATCCAATTACCCAGTCACCCAGTTACTGAATCCTGATGGCTCAAACACTCGATGATTTCCTGAAAAATAACCTGGATTTCTTGGATCGGCAGATGCTGATCGAGCCCAGCGTGAACAGCCAGGTGGGTTTTGATTTCCAGGGGTTGCGCCGCTCTTTCCAGGAAGACCCTCAGCATCCGGCTTCCCGAATGGTTGCTCATTTCGGAAGGATCTGGATTTACGATGCGGCCCTTTCCATTTACGCGGATCTCAAGGCCGGTCGGGTTCGGCAGGCCGGCTATCAGGCCGGTCGGGTCATGCAGCTGGCGCGGCGGGAAGAAGAAAAGGGATTCCAGGGATTATGGCATTTTTCGTACAACAGCCGCGGGGACTCCTTTATCGATCCGCGCGGGCCGACCGGCGCCAACGCCTGGTGCTTGAACGCTCTCTATGCTTACGTTCTGACGCAGGAAGACCAGACGCTGCTGGCCGAACGCAATCGTCTGGCCAACTCTGAAAAACTA
>CAZKNC010000166.1:0-3700 GCA_964553935.1 uncultured Planctomycetia bacterium
AGCTTCCCCACGTGGTTATTATTGATGATGGCATCGGCCCGGGCCTGCTGGCGATGCAGGCCTCCGCCTACCCGGAATCGGTGCCAGGCACCATGCCGAAAAGGGTGCCTGGCGCCGTCCAGCTGGGCCCCGGCGGGTTTTACCGGTTCCGGCGGGACGGAGAACTGCATGCGTTCAGCCCGGCGGTCATGGACGCGCTTCACGCGGCGGTCCATTCCGGCGAGTGGAACGATTACGCGGAGTACGCCGAGATCGTGAACAGCCGGGAGCCGATCTGTCTGAGAGACCTTTTGGAATTCAAGTCGGACCGCAATCCGATTCCGATGGAGGAAGTCGAGCCGGTGGAGGCGATCCGGAAACGGTTCTGCACCGCCGGCATGTCGTACGGGGCGCTCTCCAAGGAGACGCACGAGTGTCTGGCCATCGCAATGAACCGGATCAACGGGAAATCCAATTCCGGCGAGGGCGGCGAAGATCCGGTCCGATTCAAGCCGTTTCCCAACGGCGATTCCGCCTGCAGCGCGATCAAGCAGGTCGCGTCCGGCCGGTTCGGCGTGACCCCGGCCTATCTTTCTTCCGCGCGGGAGCTGGAAATCAAGATCGCCCAGGGGTCCAAACCGGGCGAGGGCGGCCAGCTGCCCGGCCACAAAGTTTCGGAAGAGATCGCCCGCGTGCGCCATTCGGTGCCGGGGGTGACGCTCATCTCTCCGCCGCCGCACCACGACATTTATTCGATCGAGGACCTGGCCCAGCTGATCTACGATTTGAAAATGTCCAACGCTCGGGCGGAAGTCTGCGTGAAGCTGGTGTCCGAGGCCGGCGTGGGTACCATTGCCGCCGGCGTGGCCAAGGGCTACGCGGACGTGGTTCACATCGCCGGACACGACGGAGGCACCGGCGCCAGCCCCATCTCTTCCATCAAGAACGCCGGCTCCCCCTGGGAACTGGGCCTGGCGGAAACCCAGCAAGTGCTGGTCATGAACGACCTGCGCGGCCGGATCGCGGTCCGGACCGACGGCGGGCTGAAAACCGGCCGGGACCTCGTGGTGGCCGCGCTCCTGGGGGCCGAGTCGTACAACTTTGGAACGGCGGCACTCGTCGCGGCCGGCTGCTGCATGGTCCGCCAATGCCATTTGAACACCTGCCCGGTCGGCGTGGCCACTCAGGACCCGAAACTGCGCGCCAAATTCAAATCGCCGCCGGATTTCGTCGTCAACTTCTTCACGCTGGCCGCGCAGGAGGTGCGCCAGATCCTGGCCCATCTGGGTTGCCGCTCCTTGGATGAAATCATCGGTCGCGTGAATCTCCTGCAGGTGAAGCCCAAAGCCCGGCAGAATCCCAAATGGGCCAGCATCGATTGGTCCGCCATCCTCGCCGATCCGGATCCTTCGGGCAGCCGCCCGCGCCGGCGGATGGTGGCACGCAACGATCGGGAAGGGGATACGCCTCTCGATGAGCAGGTCCTCGCCGAGTCGAAGCCGGCTTTGGAAGGGCGCGCCCGGGTGACCCTGCGCTACCCGGTGAAGAATCATCAGCGCTCGATCGGAACACGGCTGTCGCATCAGATCGCACTGCTGTATGGGGACGAGGGGCTTCCGGGCGGAGCGTCCATTGAGGTCCAGCTTTCCGGTTCGGCCGGGCAGTCGTTCGGGGCGTTTTTGATCGCCGGTGTTCGGCTGACTCTGGCCGGCGACGCCAACGATTACGTTGGCAAGGGCATGCACGGCGGGGAGATCGTCGTTCGGCCGAACCCGCGCGTGCCGGCAAAATCCGAGGAGCTGGTCCTCGTCGGCCGGGCCGGCGAGCGCTTCGGCGTGCGCACCTCCGGCGGCCGGGCGGTGGTGGAAGGATTGGGCGATCACGGCTGTGAGTACATGACCGGCGGCACCGTGGTGGTGCTCGGTCCTACCGGGCGGAACTTCGGAGCCGGAATGACCGGCGGGTCGGCTTTCGTTCTCGATGCGGAAGACCATTTTCCCAAGCAGTTCAACCCGGCGCTGGTGGAGATCAGCCGAGTCGAAGACCCCGAAGATCAAACGCTGCTGCGGTCGATGATCATCCGGCACGCGGAGCTGACCGGCAGCCGGAAAGCGCAGGAGACCCTGTCCGGCTGGGACGATTTGGTCCCTCTTTTCTGGAAGGTTTCACCGAAGAAGGAAGTGGTCAAACTGGAAGCGGCGGTCGGAACGCCGAAAAAATAGTAAGTAGAGAGTAGTGAATAGTGAGTAGAGAGTAGAAAGTGAGGGGGCTTTTTTTGTGCCATTAACTCGGATGCTTCGTAAAAGCTTTCGCTTAATTGCTTCTATTTGCTTCTTTTCAATTCTTTTATCATCGCCGGTTCCTGCCCGTGCCCTTCGGACCACTAACGCCGGTTTGGAAGAATCTCCGGTCCGGCACGAACTCGGCACCGCTCTGCAGCCGGAACCGCGGCTTTTAAACAGCCGTCTGCTGGAGGTGATTGATCAGCGGGCATGGCTTCATCTTCAATGGTTTGCCCGGCGGATGGAAGAGTTCGGCATTTCCTGGACCGATTCGGTAAAGATTGCCGGCGTATGGGCCGATGTCGATCGGACCCAGACCCACCCCGATTTTTGGGGAAACGGCCTCTCTCCCTCGCTGGCCGAAAGCTACGCTTGGATCCTGGGGCAGGGAGGAACGGTCGGCGCCATTTCGGCCGCCCCTTACCGCGTCGCGGATCTTTTAGATGCCGGCTTTATTTTTCCGGCATCCATGGATCAGCGGATAGTCGAGAGAATTCAGGCGATGGTTGCTTCTCCCTCCGACATGCAGAATTTAAGGGTTCTTGCCCGCTCGGGCGGAGTTGACGTCCGCTTTTCTTCAGAGGGGCAGGCGAACATCACTTCCTCTCCGATTCAATTTCCGCCTGAAGAAATTACCCGGATTTCCCGCGCGCTGGCCGTCGCCGCGTTTCACGCCATCCAGAAAAAATCCGGATCCGACCTTTCAGCGGAAATAAAGGAGCTGGAGGAAGCCCCGGACGTTCTTTCCATCGCCGGAATTCTCCGTGCTGTGGAACGGGCGAATGATTTGATTCTCCTGCCCGGCATTACTCCCCTGGAAATAGACGGAGGGATGATTTTCCTCAGCTTCAAGGACAGCGCGCTGAGCTCGGAAGAAATCCTGGCGGAAGCGATTCCCGTCATCGGAGAAGCCCTCGGTCAACGCCCGCTCCACTTCATCCGGGGGCCGATGTACGCGGCGGTGAGTCTCTTTGAGAAGGCCGAGACATTGAGGGGAATCATGGACGGACCCTCTAAACCGGGAGTCTGGATCATTGCCGGAGACGGTCCCAACGACGATCTGAAGATGCTGAAAATGGCCGGCAATTCTTCGCGGCTGGTTTTGCCCTATTTCGTGGGACCGCCGGAGGCGGTGGGTTCCACGGATCCCATCGTGGTTCCCCACAGCCGGCGATACGTGGAGGCCACCGAGTGGTTCCTGTCCCAGGCCGTCAGCGCGGCCCAAGAGGGAAAATCTTACGCTGATCTTTCCTTCATTGCTGGGGAGGTGACCCCGCGCGAACTGGCTGATGCCCTGGGTGTTCCGCTGTCCGGTTTTTCCGAAAAGATCCGGGAATTGCCTTACTCGGAGGCGGCCGCGTTGTTGGCGCGCGCCGGGGTGGAGGAGACTTATTTCCCGCCGCCCCAGAAGGTTGATTCACCGCCTGCCGCGAAAATTT
>CAZKNC010000167.1:0-1287 GCA_964553935.1 uncultured Planctomycetia bacterium
AAGGCCAGTGCGATCACGCGGTACTGCTGGGAAAGATACGCTATCGCCCCTTCCCGCACCCAAGTGGCGACCTGCCGCATCGCATCGGTGCCCTCGTCCATCCGAAGGATACGAAAAACCGAAAAAAGCGCCACTCCCAGCGCCAGGAAAGCGCTTCCCCGGATCCACCAAAGAATGCTTCCCATCGACTCCGGACTCACGCGGCGGTCTCCGCGCCTTTGGCTGCCTGCTTGGAATAAAACAAAGCCGCGGCAATGATCAGAAGACCTCCCGCCACCACGACGATCCGCCGCGTCGGGTCGGCCCGATGGGCCAGGATCAACGGAACCGTCAGCATTGCCACCATGTTCATCACTTTGATCATCGGGTTCAAGGCCGGACCGGCCGTGTCCTTGAGCGGGTCGCCCACCGTGTCGCCGGTCACCGAGGCCTTGTGCGCTTCGGATCCTTTGCCGCCGTGCTTGCCGTCTTCGATGGATTTCTTGGCGTTGTCCCAGGCGCCGCCGGCATTGGCCATAAATACCGCCAACAACTGGCCGGACAGAATGGCCCCCGCCAGGAACCCGCCCAAGCCGGGAGTTCCGAATGCGTATCCGACTACGATCGGAGTCACGATCGCCAGCAGCGCGGGGCCGATCAGCTCCTTTTGCGCGGCGGCGGTGCAGATGGAGACCACCCGAGCATAGTCCGGTGTTTTCGTGCCTTCCCAGATGGCCTTGTCCCGGAATTGTTTGCGGACTTCCTCGACAATCAACCCCGCCGCCCGGCCCACTGCGTGAATGGTGAGCGAACTGAACAGGAACGGAATCGCTCCGCCGATCAAGAGACCGATGAAAACCGTGGGATCGGAAATGGAAAGGGCGGCCGCCACTTCCTCAAACGATTTTTTGAGAATGGTTCCGATGTCGGTGATGTACGCGTTGAACAGGGAGACTGCGGCCACCACGGCCGAAGCGATCGCGATTCCCTTGGTGATCGCCTTAGTGGTGTTGCCGACCGCGTCCAGATCCGCCAGCGTCTGGCGCGCCTTGGGTTCCAGCTTGGCCATCTCGCCGATGCCGTTGGCGTTGTCCGCGACCGGGCCGAAGACGTCCATCGAGATGTTGTTTCCCGTGAGCGTCAGCATGCCGATGCCGCACATGGCGACCCCGTAAGCAATGAAGGTCGGGTTGGTCCCGGCATAGATGAGGACCGAGGCAAAAATCCCCAGCGCGATCGCCAGGATGGCCACGGCCGTCCCGACCCGCACGTCCCGACTCCTGGACATAGGACTCGACCGAACTCGGG
>CAZKNC010000167.1:1297-3676 GCA_964553935.1 uncultured Planctomycetia bacterium
GCCAGGATGGCCCAGACCGTCGACTCGTAGCCGACCGCAATGCCGGTGATGATGGTGGTGGCGTGCCCGGTCGTGGTGGCGCGGACAATCGCCTGGACCGGCCCGCGATGGGTTTCCGTGTAATGTTCGGTCAGGCGGTTGACGGTGATCGCCAGCAGGATGCCGACCATTGTGGTCCAGACAGGCCGCATGTCCAACCCGGCTATCCCCAACGTCACCCAGCCCGGCAAATCCGCCGAAGACGGAGTGACGGGAAAACGCAGGTAGAAGAAACCCAGGATCGAGAAACCGATGATGGAAACGACCGCTGAAAGGATGAAGCCGACGTTGATCGCCTTCATGGCGTCCCGCACCTGATCCGACGTGCGCACCGCGTAGGTGCCGATAATGGAAGCCAAGACCCCGATCGCGCGCACCAAAAGAGGAAAGATCACCCCCTTGTGCCCGAAGGAGGCCCATCCCAGGATCATCGCCGAAACGATGGTGACCTCGTACGATTCGAAGATGTCGGCGGCCATGCCGGCGCAGTCGCCGACGTTGTCGCCCACGTTGTCGGCGATGGTGGCGGCGTTGCGCGGATCGTCCTCCGGAATGCCCTTTTCAATCTTGCCGACCAAATCCGCACCCACGTCGGCCGCCTTGGTAAAGATGCCGCCGCCCACCCGCATGAAAAGGGCCAGCAGCGTGCCGCCAAACCCGAAACCGAGCAGAACTTCATAGGCCCGCTCGCCGTACACCATAAAGATCAAGGTGCCGCCCAAGAGGCCCAACCCATCGGTCAGCATGCCGGTGATGGTGCCGGTGCGGTAGGCGATCTTCAGCGCCTCGCCGAAGCTGGTGCGCGCGGCCGAGGCAACCCGGACATTGCCCTGCACCGCCAGGTTCATCCCGACGAAACCGACCGCCGCGGAGAAACAGGCCCCCATCAAGAAGGCGCAGGCCCGGCCCAGCGCGATGTTCGATTCGTGCGCGGTAAAATAAAGAGCGCCGGTGAGCAAAAGAACCAGGAAGCTGATCGCCTTGAACTGCTGGATCAGATAGGCGTTGGCTCCCGACTGGATCGCGTCGGCCACCTGGATCATTTTCGGCGTGCCCCGGCTGGCGCGGAGAACCTGCTCCACCAGAAACGCCGCGTACATGAGTCCCAGCACCGCGATCCCCAAAACCGACCAAAGCGCGGCCTTCTCCCAGAGAGAAAAAGCGGGGCTGGTCATAAACGAGAAGTAGTGAAATTCAGACATGAAAGGCCTGTTCCCTTTTTGATCCGACCGATACGATAGAAATCTTGACGCCCAAAAGTTCTTCCAAACGCTTCAAGTAGCGCCGGGCCTGAACCGGCAGATCTTCGAAACAGCCCACCTGAGTGGTGTCCGCCAGCCAGCCCGGATGCTCTTCATACACCGGCTCGATTTCCGACCAGCGGTCAATGTTGGCCGGCGGCGTTTCCAGCTTCTGGCCTTTCAAGCGGTAGGCGATACAGATCTTCACCCGCGGGGAATCGTCCAGCACGTCCAGCTTGGTGACAGCCACCTGGTTGATGCCGTTCAAGATGATCGAGTGCCGAACCAGCACCGCGTCGAACCAGCCGCACCGCCGGGGCCGATGCGTGGTGGCCCCATACTCCTTGCCCTTGGTACGGATCTGCTCCATGAGCGTGGGCGGAAATTCCGTCGGGAAAGGGCCTTCTCCCACCCGGGTGGTGTAGGCCTTGACGACGCCGATCACCTGTTCGATATGGCTGGGGCTGACCCCGGTGCCGACGCAGGCCCCGCCGGCCGTGGCGCTCGAGGAAGTGACGTACGGGTAGGTGCCGTGGTCGATGTCCAGCCACGTTCCCTGCGCCCCTTCGAACAAAATCGATTTTTTCTCCGCGACCGCGCGGTTCAGCGCCAAAGGACCGTTGATCGCCAGGGGACGGAGCTTCTCGGCATAGCCGCGATATTCGCGGTAGATTTCCTCGAATGAAAGCGGGGGTGCTGAATAGACTTTGGTGAATAAAAGGTTCTTTTCTTCGATGTTCATCGCGAGCTTGCGGCGGAACACCTCGTCATCCAGCAGGTCCGCCAGGCGGATGCCCACGCGGGAAGCCTTGTCGGTGTAGCAGGGGCCGATGCCCCGCCCGGTCGTGCCGATCTTGCCGGGGCCGACTTTGGCTTCCTTCATTTTATCCAGCAGTTTGTGGTACGGAAAGATCACGTGCGCCTGATCGCTGACGCCCAGATTGCGCGCGCCCACCTCGACCCCGCGCCCGCGCAGTCCTTCGATTTCTTTCAGCAGACCGGCCGGATCGACCACCACGCCGTTGCCGATGACGCAGTATTTGCCGGGGTGCAGGATCCCGGAAGGGATCAGATGCATCACGAATTCCTGGCCGCCGAC
>CAZKNC010000168.1:0-3671 GCA_964553935.1 uncultured Planctomycetia bacterium
ACGGCGCGGAGCTGCTCGATCTCGGCGCGAGTGGCCGGCTGGCGGTAAGCGATGAGCGCCAGCGTCTCCAGCGACGGCTTGGTGAGCCGGATGGTGCGGATGCGCCGGTTCAACTTGCCCACGTAGGAAGCCAGCGCCGGATCGGTCACAGTCTGAAAACCTTCAGCGATTTCCACGATCTTCAAACCGCGCTGGGTTTGCTCGTAATCCTGGGCCAAATCCAGAAATCCTTTTCGGATCGCGGCCGGTTCGGTCTCCGGACCCAGCACCTCCCTGACCTGTTCCATCCTCAGGGGCTTCTCTGAGACGAACAGCAGGGCTTCAAGAATTCGCTTCAGTTCCGCGTCCGTCGGCATTCTCTTCCTCCCGCGCCATGACCAAAATTTCTCCGAACAATTGTCCCTGCAGGATCACCACATTTTTCAGGCGGATCAGCTCCAGCAAAGCCAGAAAGGTGGCGATCGCCTCCAGCTTGGTTCGAGCTCGGCCGAACAAATCGGTGAAACGCACCTCTTTGCGCTCCTGCGTCAGCCGTCGGAGCAGTTCCACCTGCTGCTCCACCGTAAACTCCTCCCGGATGATCTCGTGAATCATGTCGCGGGAGACTTCTCCGGACATGAATTGGGAGAAGGCGGTCAGCAGGTCGAAGAGCGAGGCCTCCAGGTATTCCTCGGTCTCGACCGGGACCCCCTCGCGAACAACCGGGCGGCTGTACTGGACCAGCCGTTCCTTCTCCATGCCGCTGAGCGCTTCGGCCGCCTGTTTGAACTTCTGGTATTCCTTCAGGCGCTCCAGCAGCTCCTGGGCGGGATCCGGCTGTTCCTCTTCCGGCGGAGGCAGCGCCTCGGGCGGCAGCAGCATCCGCGACTTGATCTGCATCAGCGTGGCCGCCACGACCAGGAACTCCCCGGCCACTTCCAGATCCAGCGCCTGCATCAACTCCAGGTACTGCAGATACTGCTCGGTGAGCGTGGCGATCGGAATGGAGTCGATCTCCAAATGGTTCTGCTTGACCAGATACAGCAGGAGGTCCAGCGGCCCTTCGAAAATTTCCAGCTTAACCTTGTAGCTCACGTCAGACCTACCGCTTTGCGCACATCCGCCATGGTTTCCCGGGCCGCCCGGCGCGCTTTCTCGGCCCCCTGCGCCAGGATCGCGTCCGCGTCAATCCGGCCGGCCGAACGGAACGGCTCGGTCAAGCTCACCAGTTCCTCGGCCAGCTCCTGCTTGTTCTGGGTGCAGCCCCGCTTCGAGGTGCGGCATTCCTCCCGCACGCGAGCGGCCTTCCCCGGAGCGAAAACTTCCCAGTAGTGGCAGACGTTGCATTCTTCCGGATGACCGGGGTCGGTCATCTTGATCCGTTTGGGATCGGTGAACATTTTTTGCGCCTTCCTGCGGATCGTTTCGGGCGCTTCCGAAAGCGCGATGTAGTTGTCGTACGATTTGGACATCTTCCGCCCATCCAGGCCCAGCAGGCGCGCCTCTTCGGCCAACAAAGGTTTGGGCTCCGGAAAGATCTCTTTTCCATACAAATGGTGAAACCGACGGACGATCTCCCGCGCCAGCTCCAAGTGAGCGATCTGATCTTCTCCGACCGGCACCGCGTGGGCTTTGTACAACAGGATATCGGCGGCCTGCAGGACGGGGTATCCCAGGAAACCGTAGGTGGTCAGGTCCCGTCCCTTGATTTCCCGCAGCTGTTCCTTGTAGGTAGGGACTCGTTCCACCCAGCCCAGCGGCGTCAGGATGGACAGGGTCATGTACAGCTCCAGGTGTTCCGGAACATCGGATTGGCGGAAGATCACGGAGCGGTTCGGGTCCAGACCGGCCGCAACCCAATCGTGGACCATCTGACGGCCGCGCGCGGCGATTTCGCCGGGCCGCTCGTATTCGCTCATCAGCGCGTGCCAATCGGCGACCATGAAAAAACAGTCGTACTGCTCCTGGAGTTTCACCCAGTTGCGGAGGGCGCCAATGAGGTGCCCCAGGTGAAGCGGTCCGGTGGGGCGCATCCCGGAAAGAACTCGCTGCTTCATGAAGGGATCAGGACAGTTTCTGGGCGACCTGTTGAATTTCGATTGATTCGATGATGTCGTCGGCCTGGAAATCGGTGTATCCGGCCAGGCCCACGCCGCACTGCATGCCTT
Source organism: uncultured Planctomycetia bacterium (assembly GCA_964553935.1). Taxonomy (GTDB): domain Bacteria; phylum Omnitrophota; class Gorgyraeia; order 1-14-0-20-64-10; family 1-14-0-20-64-10; genus CAZKNC01. Next base: position 2,148 of record CAZKNC010000168.1, read on the forward strand.
CGGTTACCTCGCGGACATCGTCCTTGAACCGCTTGAGGGAATCGATCTTGCCCTGGAACAGTTTCTGCGAACCGCGGAAGAGCCGTCCGACGGAGCCGCGGGTGATCTTGCCCTTCAGCACCTGACAGCCGGCGATGGTGCCGACCTTGGTGATCTTGAACGGCTGAAGCACCTTGGCCCGGCCGAGCACCTGCTCCACGAGCTTGGGCTCCAAAAGACCTTCGAGCGCGGCTCGGATGTCGTTGACCGCCTGATAAATGATTTCGTAACGGCGAACGTCCACTTGAGCTTCCTTGGCCAGCGCCTCCGCTTCGGGCGTGGTATCCACATGGAAACCAATGACCACGGCATTGGACGCCTCGGCCAGCAGGATGTCCGATTCCGCGACGGCTCCCACGCCCACGTGAAGGAATTTCAAACTGGCCTTCTCAGCGGGAATCTTGGACAGCGATTCCCGCAGCGCCTCCAGGGAACCCTGCACATCCGCCTTAACGATCAAGTTCAGCTCTTTCACGCGGCCGGCCTGCTGAAGCTGATGGAACTCCTCCAGCGTGACGAACCGGCGAGCCGCCGACATTTTCGTTTGCTTCAATTCTTCTTCGCGCCGCAGGGCGATCTCCCGAGCTCTCCGCTCATCGGTGACGACCAGAACGGGATCCCCTGCTTCCGGCACCCCATTCAACCCCAGGACCTCCACCGGCGTGGAGGGGCCGGCCTCTTCCAACCGATGGCCGCGCGCATCCAGCAAAGCTCGGACGCGCCCCCAAGCGGTCCCGGTCAGCAGCATCTCCCCTACCCGCAGGGTACCGCTTTGAATGAGGAGGTGTCCCACCGGGCCGCCTCCCTTCGTCAGTTTCCCTTCCAGAACGACGCCGCGCGCCGAACGGGAGGGATCGGCCTTCAGCTCCATCAGCTCGGCCTCCAGCAGGAGATAATCCAGCAGTTGATCGATCCCATCCCCGGTCTTGGCGGAAACCGGCACGATGATGGTCTTGCCGCCCCAATCCTCAGACATGAGTCCAAGCTCGAGCAGCTGTTTCTTGACCTTGTCCGGGTTAGCGGACGCTTTGTCGATTTTGTTCATGGCCACCACGATGGTGGCTTCGGCCGCTTTGGCATGGTCGATCGCTTCGATCGTTTGCGGCATCACGCCGTCATCGGCGGCGACCACCAGCACGACGATGTCGGTGGCGGTGGCGCCCCGCGCGCGCATCGCGGTGAACGCCTCGTGGCCCGGCGTGTCGAGGAACGTAATGGTGCCCTTGGGCAGCATAACCCGGTAAGCGCCGATGTGCTGAGTGATTCCGCCGGCCTCTCCCTCCACCACGCGGGTCTGCCGGATCGCGTCGAGAAGCGATGTTTTCCCGTGGTCGACGTGGCCCATGAACGTAACCACCGGCGCGCGCGGGATCAGCTGGGCCGGGTCTTCCTGCTCGTGCGCCGATTCGATCTGCTCTTCCAACGTCGGCAGCCGGTCCAGCTGGCAGCCGTAGATCTTCAGCAGTTTTTCCACCGGCTCTTCGG
>CAZKNC010000169.1:0-3657 GCA_964553935.1 uncultured Planctomycetia bacterium
GTTGGTTCCTCCGTATCCTTGTGATGGGTTTAGGCGTTTCCACCGCGCTGGTCGCCACACGCGGATTTTCGGCGCCCCGCTCTGCCCAGGAGGCGCTGTACGAGCAGGTGGAACTGCTGGCCGAAGCGATCACCGTCGTGCAGACCGAGTATGTGGAGCCGGTGGAACCCAAGCGGCTGATCTACGGCGCGCTCAAAGGGCTCATCGAGTCCCTGGATCGCCACAGCCAGTTCCTGGAACCGGACGCTTATTCCGAGATGCAGGTGGAGACCAAGGGAGAGTTCGGCGGCGTGGGGCTGGAAATCACGATCGCCCGCGACGGCGTTTTGACCGTGGTGGCCCCGATGGACGAGACACCCGCGGCCCGGGCCGGTCTTCGCCCGAACGACAAGGTCATCAAGATCGACGGAGAATCGACGCGCGGATTGTCCCTGCACGAAGCGGTTGAGCGCCTGCGGGGTCGGTCCGGCTCAACGGTTCGGCTCACCATTTTCCGGGAGGAGGAGAACCGGGTTTTCGAAGTGCCGCTGATACGGGCGGTGATCCAGATCCGTTCGGTTCGCTACGAGCGGGTGTCCGAAGGGATCGGCTACATTCGGCTGAGCGAGTTTCAGGACCACACGCTGGAGGATATGGAAAACGCCCTGGCTGCACTGAAAAAGGAAGGCCTGCAGGGCCTGATCCTGGATGTCCGGAACAATCCGGGCGGTCTCCTGGATGTCGCTGTGGATGTTTCGGGGAAGTTTCTGGAGCCGGGCAAGAAGGTTGTTTCCACGAAGGGCCGGATCGAAAGCCAGAACCAGGAGTTTGTTTCCAAGGAGAGCCGGCCGTTCCTGGGTTTCCCGATGGTTGTTCTGGTCAACGGAGGGTCGGCCTCCGCGTCGGAAATTGTGGCCGGCGCTTTGCGCGATCACGGTCGGGCGATCCTGATGGGAATGAAAACCTTCGGGAAAGGTTCCGTGCAGACCGTGATCCCTCTTCGGGACGGTTCGGCCATTCGATTGACCACCAGCATCTACTACACCCCTTCCGGCCAGGCGATCCACGGCAAGGGTTTGGAGCCGGATGTCGTGGCTGAAGACAAGACGGAAGAAAAGGAGCCGGAGGCGGCCAAAGACCCGTTGGTTTTTCGGGCCGTCGATTTGCTCAAGGGTTTGAATGTCTATCAGGAGAAAAAAACTTCCTCGTAATTCGCTGAAAACCCGCCTGCTGCTTTCCTTGGCGGGTATGGTCCTGCTGGCCGGTTTGGTTTGGGCGGTCCAGCCCGCTCAGAAGCCCCCTCTCCGTTCGCCGGAGTCCGTCCATACGCTGGGGCCGATTCCCCCGCGGCAGGTCCCGGCCGCTCCGCCGCCGGCGTTCGTTTTCCCAAGAGGCAGGGGAAAGATCGCGATTGTTCTGGATGACTGGGGCTATTCAATGAAACAGGCCTCCACGCTGGCGGCCATTCGCCAGCCGCTGACGGTCGCGATTCTGCCGGGTCTTCCGTATTCCGTGCAGGTGGCCGATGTCGCGCGGAAAAACGGGCATGAAGTGATCCTGCACCTGCCGATGGAAGCGATGGATCCGAACGCCTCCAGTGAAAAAGAAGTGATTCGAGTGGGAATGTCTCCGGCGCAGGTTTTGGCGAATCTCGATCAGGCACTGGCCACCGTTCCGGGTGCGCGGGGAGTCAACAACCACCAGGGTTCTCGCGCGACCTCCGATTTGAGCGTGATGCGGGTGGTTCTGAAGGATTTGAAACGGCGCGGCTATTTTTATCTGGACAGCTACGTGACGAACCAATCGGTCTGCCGGCAGGCGGCCCGTGAAAACGGCATTCGGTTCGCGCGTCGGGACGTGTTTCTGGACAATGCGGATCCACCCGCGGCGATTCGGGAGCAGCTCATGCTGCTGGCTCAAACGGCGGCCCGGCGGGGTACCGCGGTGGGGATCGGGCACGATCGGCCGGGAACGCTCAAAGTTCTGCGCGAGGCGATTCCGGCTCTCAAGAAAGCCGGCTTCACGCTGGTTCCGGTCTCCGAGCTGGCTGAAAAAGCCGACTAACGCCGGCTTTAGAAGGTGGTATTCTGTCCTTATGCTTGTCCTGGGCATTGAAACCTCCTGCGACGAAACGGGTCTCGCTCTCGTCGAGGACGGCCGAAAAATCCTGGGTGCCCAGCTGGCCTCCAGTCTGCTCGAGCATCAACGGTACGGCGGGGTTGTCCCGGAAATCGCCAGCCGCGCGCATGTGGAGCTGCTGACCTGCGAACTGGAATCCCTGCTTGTTTCGACCGGCATCGTCCCCGCGCAGATCGATCGAATCGCCGTGACGTTCGGGCCCGGTTTGCCAGGCTGCCTTTTGGCCGGGGTTGCCGCGGCCAAGGCGCTGGCCTTGGCGTGGAGGAAAGAGCTGGTTCCGGTCAACCATCTGCAGGCCCATTTGTTCGCGGCGGGAATGGAACAGCCGGATTTTTCGCCGGACGAACGGGCCATCGGGCTGGTGATTTCGGGGGGGCACACGGGACTGATCCGGATGAACGGAATCCGGCGGTTGACCTTGTTGGGCCAGACCCGGGACGACGCCGTCGGCGAGGCGTTCGACAAAGTGGCCAAACTGCTGAGCTTGGGTTTTCCGGGCGGGCCGGAAATTCAGAGAGTGTCGAACGAAGGGAATCCCAAGGCGTTCCGGTTTTCCGTTCCCAGGATCCGCGGCGGCTCGCCGTATGATTTTTCGCTGAGCGGCATCAAGACGGCAGTTCTGTATAAAGTTCAGGAAGAAACTCATAGAAGACAGAAGACAGAGCATAGGGAACAGAAGATCCCTCTCGTTTCTCATTTCTACCCTCTCTCTTCTGAGTTTACGGCCGACATGGCTGCCAGTTTTCAGTCCGCCATTGTCGAAGAGATTGTTCAAAAAGCGGTGCGGGCCTGCGAGGAAGAACGAATCGACCGCTTGTTGGTGGGCGGCGGAGTCGTGGCAAACCGCCTGCTGAGGGAACGCTTGACGGAATCCTGCGGGGAGAGAAACATCCGTCTGGCACTCCCCAGTCTGAAGTTGTGCACCGATAACGGCATGATGGTGGCCGGGTTGGGAGCGCATCTGGAATCGATCCAGGCCGGAGAGCTGGTCGCCGTGCCGGATCTTCGATGGGAGGTGTCGGTATGATTTCAGATTTGGAAGTCGTTCTCCGGCTGATCCTGTCGGTTCTCTTGAGCGGATTGGTCGGGTTGGAGCGGGAGGCGAAGGGGCGGGCGGCTGGTTTCCGCACCCACATCCTGGTCTGCACCGGATCGGCGCTCGTGATGCTGACGGGAATTTACCTTGCCGAGGCATGGCGCGGGCATGCCGGCGTGGACCCGACCCGCTTGGCCGCGCAGGTCGTCAGCGGTATCGGGTTCCTCGGGGCCGGGACCATCATTCAATTCCGGGATTCGGTGCGTGGACTGACGACGGCCGCCAGCGTGTGGGCCGCCGGCGGAATCGGGCTGGCCGTGGGCGCTGGATTTTACGTTGGAGCGGTCTCCGCCACTTTGATCGTGCTGGTCGTTCTTTTCATGCTTTCCAGTTTCGAGCAGCGGGTGGGTTCCAAAGCGAAGCTGAAACACTGGGAGAACGGTCCCGAACAGGGATAACAGGAGGTTGCCATGGCGGTCTTGAGCAGATGAGGGCAAGAACCG
>CAZKNC010000170.1:0-3650 GCA_964553935.1 uncultured Planctomycetia bacterium
GTCCATCTCCACCAGCAGCGCGTTCAGCGTCTGCTCCCGTTCGTCGTGGCCGCCGCCGATGCCGGCGAACCGCTGACGCCCTACCGCGTCAATCTCATCGATGAAGATGATGCAGCCGCGCCCGGAAACCTTGGCCGACTTCTTCGCCTGCTCGAACAGGTCACGGACCCGGCTGGCTCCGACCCCGACAAACATCTCCACAAAATCCGATCCGCTGATGGAAAAAAACGGAACTCCAGCTTCCCCGGCAACAGCCTTGGCCAGAAGGGTATTGTGATTGATAAACCCATTCGCCAGAAAACTGTGCGATTCCGAAACGGTGAAATCGTATACGCGGGCTTGAGAGGTCTCCAGCGCAGCAATCCGGCTGAAAAGAATCTTGGCGTTGGCCAAAACACTCAGGGCCTGGAACTCCGGAATCGTTTGCACTTCGGGATCGAACTCTGCCAGGCGTTGAACTGCATTTCGAAAAGAAGACGCGGAAGGACGACGGGTCCCATCGATGTAGCGATACAGATTCTTCAGCCACACCTGATCGGCCTCTCGGGAAGGCTCCCCACCCTTCTGGATGAGAAAACTCCAGACTTTCTGGAACCGAGGACCCTGGCCCGGCACCACGTTCCGGTTCGGATTCCGGATCGTTCGGGCCAAATAATCCGCCAGTTTTTTGCGCTTCCGTTCCAGGCCGAAACCGATCTCCCGCTGGAAGACCTCCAGGAAATCCCCCGTAATCACCACGTAATAGTGAAGTTTCCCGTTGTATCGTTTGGGCCGGTTGTGCAGAGCATGCACGATCCCGAGGTTAAGCAGCAGTTGGCTGACCTGTCGGATCAACGTCCGGCTGGAACTGCTCAGAGTCACAAGGGCCCCATCCCGCTCCGCACAACCGTCGGTATCGAACAGACCCCTGAGAAATGCCGCCACCACCGGTTTTGAGGAGAGCCGGACCCATTCGGGGATTTCTTTGCTCTCCGCATAGGTTTCCTTCAACCCCCAGCGGAGCAAATCGTTTCGGAGCGGCTGGTGCATCAACACATAGTCGTAGGGTCGGCTGGTTACTTTGACGATCTCGTATCCATACCGCTCGCGGGCATATCGCTTGACGAAACCCAGCAACTCCGGATCTTGCGTCGTAAAAGAAATACGGTTCCGGATGGTCAAGCCGCCGTCCCCCACCAACAGCCCTAACATATAAGCCGTTTCCGCATCAACCCATTCGCGCTCTCCAAACGCCTCCCACCCATAAGGGACAGCCGCCAGATCGCCGATCCGCAGTTGGTCGAGACGCCGGAATTCCAAATTTCCCTCTTCATTCATGACAACAATGGGATGTTCCAGGGTACCTTCCAGCTCCAAACCAAGATCGGATCGAAGCCGGATCGTCGGCTGCTCTCCCAAATCAAACCAGTGAGTCGCCTCGGACCAAATGGGCTGGGCCGTTTCCAAAGAAACCGTCCGCACCCGGGCACCGTTGACCCGATTATCCAAATCAACGTTGAAATACTTCGGAACGTCGCGGATTTCAATGAGCCCTTTGTTCGTGGCAACCAACGTCTCGCCCGTGACGCACTTGCCGCAGCCCGGTGGGCCTAACAAAAGAACCCCTTTCGGGATCCGGCCGCCCAATCGCTGGAATTTCTTCGGGTCCTTGAGGAACTCGATGACCTCCTGCAGTTCCTCTTTGGCTTCCTTCACGCCCGCCACATCGGAGAACGTGACCTTTTTCCCTTCTCCAGGGGTCTCCTGGCGGGCCCGGCTTTTTCCAAAAGAGAGAATCCGGCCGCCGCCCTGGGAAGCGCCGCGGTACAACAGCATCCAGAAAGCGCCCAGCAGCAATAGGGGCCCGACCAGATTAAAGAAGAAGCTCAGCCAAAACGTGCGGACCGGCTCCAGCCGGAACGCAGGGACTTTCTCGCGCAAAACGCGGAGAAGATCAGGATCGTTGTCGGGAATGTTCACCACGTAGCGGCGGCCATCAATGGTTTCGCCCCGGATCACGTTCTCGGTGAGGATCGCGCTCTTGATGGGGGTCTCCCCCGGCCCGGCGGCCAGCCACTGATAGAACTCCCCGTAGGAGAGTTCCTGAGGCATGGAACTGCCCGGCATCGACCCGGCCCGGTAGAGATAGAGGAACGTCATCCCCAAGACAATCCAAACCATCCAGCGGGACCACCGACTCTCCGGCGGCCGGTTGTTCATGGACCCCAAGGGGACAGGCCCCTTCTTAGCGCTTCCCTGCGATGCGTTTGCCATAAGAATTTTATTTTACCAGATTCGAGGAAGAACAAAAAGACCCGGCTCTCAGAACCGGGCCAACAAGGTTTGCGCTGGAATTACTGGAAGTAGCGGCTGTAGTCGTCCGATTGGTGGGCCAAACCGACAAATCGCTGAGCGGCCTGGGTCCAGACAACTCCCAGATTCCCCATAAGTTCTTCGAGACCCAGGTCGGCCCGAAGTTCCACCGGGATGTTCCGCCCACCCACATCCATCGCCGCCCTCACCTGATAGGCCGGCCGGGTGGAAAGGACGCGAACCGCTTCGACATCCTGGAAGGACACGATTGCCCGATTGAGCTGCGCACTCAATTCCTGATCACTTTCCACGTAGAAAAGACGCAAACCTCTCTCTTCCGCCGTGCGACCAACAAGTTGTTCGGCCTCCACCAGCAAATTGGAATTTACCAACACCGTCGATCCCGCAGGAAGAGACAAAACCGCTATAGCCGATTCCAAGTCCGCGCTCAAATCCACCACTACTCCTACCGAAGAAGAGACCGCCGGCCGAAACTCCAATTCGCCCATTTGCCGGAACTCCGTCATCGCAGAGGATATCCGCCCAAACACCGCTCCCCTCTCCTCCAGGCCGGAGGCAACAGGGTCTTTCCCTGGAGAATCCATATCTCCCATCTCTTTAGGCCCAGCCAACAGAAGAGCATCTGCGTGGGTCTTTGGAATAAAGATACCCGGCCTCGTGGGATCCTCGACAACTTGTGGAATATCCATATTTGCCAACCGACTGACCGGCTGCGCCTCCTCCAGGCCGGTGAAGCTGGAGAGGCCAGCGCCGCGGTTTCCAGCACCCGGGACGGTTACCGGAAGTCGGCCCTGCGGCTTGATTTCTTCAAAGAGAAGTCTTGCCATGGCTGGCGCAGTGTGGGGGGAATAACCGACTGCCACAATATCGGCTTCCTTAAATACGATGGCGGCGTCGTACGGATTGCCCATGACCAGATGAACCAAGCGCTTTCCGGTAGCGGCCAAGCGCTTAAGCAGTTCCTGCTGAAACGGAGACCGGTGGCCGAAATTCGTTTCGATCACGATGACATCGGCATCTTGAACTTCGCGAAGGGCATTCTCAACCCCACGGACGAGAACAACTTCCGACCTCTTGTTGTCGGTAAGAGCTTTTTCCGAGTTCAACCGGTTAAGCCGCTCCTCTTCGGATTCCGGCTTCTCTGGAAGCGGCTCCAGAACCGCTATCGATGTGGTCTTCGAATGCCGCCGGCGGATTTCCGTGTCCAACACAAACCCAGTCTTATAGGCGCTGTCGGCCCTGGTAAAACGACCCCACGAAGGGCGAATCACTGCGATTTTTGAATCGGCGGGCAACCCTTTCAAAGAACGCTTCGAATCCGCTTTCAAAAGAGTCAC
>CAZKNC010000171.1:0-2770 GCA_964553935.1 uncultured Planctomycetia bacterium
CGGATCGTTTCCCGAATGATGTTCTCCGTGATCTCCAGGTGGAAAAGAAGCCCATACGCATTGCGGCCGTGCCGGAATGCTTGGAGCGGAGTCTGCTCCGAAAACGCCAGCGGAACCGCTCCGGTGGGCAGGTTAAAAACATCGCCGTGCCAATGCATCGCGAAGAAGGACGACTCTACTCCGGAAAAAAGAGGGTCCGCTTTACCCTCTTCAGTCAGGCGAACCAGGTGCCACCCGATCTCTTTCCGATCCGCCCGGCTCACGCGTGCTCCCAGCGCATGAGCCAGCAGCTGGCTTCCCAGACAAACACCCAGGATCGGCTTGCCGGCCTTCAAAGCCGATTCGATCAGATTCAGCTCCTCTTTCAGGAAAAGCATGCGGTTGCGGTCATGAACTCCCATGGGACCGCCCATCACGATGAGGCCGCCGGCTCCAGAAAGCTCTCGAGGGATCGGCTCTCCCTGAAAACCGCGGATGTATTGGGCGGAAACGCCCGCTCGGTCCAGCGCATCGGAGATAGTGCCGAGGATTTCCGGCGGGGTATGCTGAAGAACCAGGACTTTGGCCACGCTTCTATTCTACAGCGAAGCGAACACTTCCTCGAAATGGCCGTCTACTTTTACTTTGGGGAAAATATGGGTGATTTTGCCCTGCGGGTTGATCACGAAGGTCGTGCGTTCCAAGCCCATGTACTTCCTTCCGTAGAGGGATTTCTCTTTCCAGACCCCGTAGGCCTGGGCAAGTTTCTTATCGGCGTCGCTCAACAGCGGGAAATTCAGCTTCTGGTCGTTCTTGAATTTCTGATGGGAGGAAACCGAATCGGTGCTGACGCCAAGCACAGCGGCCCCCTTGCGCTTGAGCTGGGCCAGCCCATCGCGAAACGCGCAGGCCTCCCGAGTGCAGCCCGGCGTGTTGTCGCGGGGATAAAAATAGAGGATGACGGTCTTGCCGCGGAAATCGGCAAGAGAAGCTTCTTTCCCTTCATCGGTCAAAACCTTGAATTCCGGCGCTTTGCTTCCGATTTTCATTTGAAGAGCGGCAGCTGAATCCAGAGCAGAAAAAAGGCCAGCGCCAGTGTGGGGAGGGTCACCGCCAGGCCCGGTCCCAGCCATTGGCTGAAACGGACCGTGTGCTTCTCTTTTTCCAGCATGCCGATGGCCACCACATTGGCGGTGGAGCCGATCATGGTGGCGTTCCCGCCCAACGTGCCGCCGAACAGCAGAGCCCACCAGAGCGGGGCCACCGTAATCCCGGAAGCAGCCAGGTCGGCCACGATGGGAATAAAGGTGGCCACCACCAAGATGTTGTCCAGGAAAGCGGTGAGTAGCGCGGAGATTCCCAGGATGAGCGCCAATAGAATAGCCGGATTGGTTCCGGCCACCGCGTGAAGCCCTTGAGCGATCCGGTCGGTCACTCCGACGTACCGCAGGGTCCCGACCGAGGCAAACAGCATAAGGAAGAAGACCAGCGTCCACCAATCGACCCGTTTCTCGACCAACTCACGCGCTTTTTCGCCCTGGATCAAAAGGCAGATCCCCGCCATCAGAAACGGAAAGCCCAGCAAGAGGGTGTTTTTAGGCAGGCGGAGGAAGTGCTCAACCCCGTGGTGCAGAATAAGCCCCGCAATCGTTGCTAAAAAAATTCCAGTGGCCAGCCGAAACTGCCGGCGGCTGATGGTTCCCTCTTCAACCGCTTTTTCCTGGACCTTGGCCACCCCGCGCGCCATCTCTTCCAGCGGTTTTCGGAAGTAAACCAGGCAGATCCCAATGGTAAGCACCAGTCCCGCCAGGGAGATCGGCGTGGCCCACCGCAGGAAATCGGTGAAGCTCAAACCCGCTCTCAGTGCGATGAGGACCCCGATCGGGTTTCCGACCACTGTGGCGCTGGAGCCGACGTTGGTGGCCAACACGATCATGACGACGAACGGGAACGGTTCCAGTTTCAGCCGGCGGGTCAGGTGCAAGGTCAAAGAGGTCATGAACAAAATCGAGGTCACCTCATCCACCAGCGCGGCCGTCACCATCGAAAGGGCCATCATGGTCGGGAAGAACCATTTCGGCCGGTGGCTGATCCGGTCGAGCAGTTTTTCCAGGAGAACCTCGAAGAATTTCCGCTCCTCCAGAAACCCGATCACGATCATCATTGCGATCAGGAACAGGATGATGTCGAGATTGGCGAATTCGATCAGGTGCGGGATGTCGATCAGCCGAAGCGACAACAGCGCGGTCGCCCCAATCATGGCGAATGCCAGGCGGAACTGCCAGTAGAAGAGCGTGCCCAGAATGAAGCTCGAGAAAACAGCGACCGCGGCAATCTGCGGAAGGTTCAGTTGGGCGGCGACCGCCGTGCCGATAATGGCGGCCCAAAGCCCGAAAAACCAAGGAAGAGATTTCATGCGACGGCCGCCTCCGCTGTCTCGTCGATTAAAATCGTTGCCTGGTTCTTGAACACTTCCAGGAATCCGGACCCGGCGGCTTGCAGGGTCTTGGAGGCACCGGAAGAATCCCGGTAGGTAATCTTGCCGGCGGTCAACGTGGTGGCCAACGGCGCGTGGTTGGCCAAGACCCCCAAATAGCCCAACTCAGCCGGTGCCACCAGCGCCACCGTTGCCGCCTATCCCACCGGCGCCCGCCGTGGCCGTCAGCGTGTCGGTGCCGCTAATGCCACCTCCAGCGCCACCAGCCGGGGCATCCGCGGCGGTATTCCCGTTGTTGCCGCCGTTTCCGCCGATGCCGGCAGTCACACCACTAATCGTCGCAGCCTGCCCAGC
>CAZKNC010000171.1:2780-3622 GCA_964553935.1 uncultured Planctomycetia bacterium
ACCAGCGACACCACTTCCCCGCGGAAGACGACCCTCCGGGGTGTCAGGATTTCCAGAGCGAAACTTTTATTCATCATTCCGTTCACCCTGAGCTTGTCGAAGGGTAATCCGTTCGTGGTTCGACAAGCTCACCACGAACGGGCTCCTCATTTTGCTCCAACCTCCGCCAGTTTCTCAGCGTTGGCTTGGACTTCCTCGATGGTGCCGGCCAGGTAGAAGGCCTGCTCGGGCACGTCGTCCAGTTCTCCTGCGATGATCTTCTTGAAGCCGGCGACGGTATCGGCCAACTTCACGTACTTGCCGGCCCGTCCGGTGAAGACTTCGGCGACGAAGAACGGCTGAGACAGAAACCTCTGGATCTTCCGGGCGCGGGCGACGATCTGTTTGTCCTCTTCGGAAAGCTCGTCGATTCCGAGGATGGCGATGATGTCGCGCAGGTCCTTGTACCGCTGGAGGATTTTCTGCACCGCGCGAGCCACCGCGTAATGGTCCTCTCCCACGATGCGGGGATCGAGGATCCGGGAGGTGGACTCCAACGGGTCCACGGCCGGGTAGATGCCCAACTCGGCGATTTGCCGGGAGAGCACGGTGGTGGCGTCCAAATGCGAGAAGGTGGTCGCCGGAGCCGGGTCGGTCAAGTCGTCGGCGGGCACGTAGATCGCCTGCACCGACGTGATCGAGCCCCGCTTGGTGGAGGTGATCCGCTCCTGCAGCTGGGCCATCTCACTGGCCAGGTTCGGCTGGTACCCCACGGCCGAGGGCATGCGGCCCAACAGCGTGGAGACTTCGGCGCCGGCTTGCGTGAACCGGAAAATGTTGTCGATGAAAAGAAGCACGTCCCG
>CAZKNC010000172.1:0-3566 GCA_964553935.1 uncultured Planctomycetia bacterium
CCGCGTAAGCCAGCGGCAGCTGCACGGGACGCGTGAACTGTTCGGAAAGGAGCGTCAGGATGCCGTTGGCGCTGATCAGCACCCCTGGCAGGACGCCCAGCGGCGTCGGATAAACATCGTGATGGATCTCAGCCGCCGAAGCGGTCCGGCCGACCAGCACGATTTTTCCGCGGATTTTTTCAGGCGGAACGCGGCCTTCCAGCGCTTCCCAGTAAGGGATCGTCGGTATTTCGGACCGGGGTGCCAGGTAATTGATGCCGAGAACTCCGGGCGGTTCATAAGGGATCTGCAGGTTCCCCATGCGAAGATTTTTCCGTTCGATCTGAAGCTGGTCGAGCCGCAGTTCCCGGGATAGAGCCGCGCCGGCAATTTCAATGGCGTAAAGCGGTTCGGGCCGTCCGGTCAGATGCGCGGCGACGAACAAGCGCCGCACCGTGGCGTCCGGGTCTCTCGGTTTATTGATCAGACCCGGAAGGCCGCCATGTTCGATAAACAAAGGATGAGGGAGTACCGGCTCACCGCGGCTGTCCAGATAAGAGGCCAGCAGAACCGGCGCGGCGGCCGTAATGGCCTGCGCGAGCAGCTGATCACTTGTGGGGTCGCCGGCGCCGGAGAGGACGAAATCCAGATGGATCAGTTTTGGATGCGCGGCGGCCAGTTTTTGGAGCAGTTCGGCATGGATGCGGCGGTCCCAGGGCCATTTCCTGCCCATTCGCTGCTGAGATTCGTCATCCACCGCAATGAGGAGGAGTTCATCGGTGAAGCGGGAAGAGTCCAAAAGAACATTGCGCCATCGGCAGTAAGCATCCTGAGATCGCAGCCGAGCCCCTTCCAGGAATCCGGCCGGGATTAAGATACCTAAGTACACCACCGCCAGAGTGGTTCCCACAAAGACCAGCCGAATGGGATGCTCGTTTTTACGTAACTTCATATGTTGGAGTCAGTTCCATGCAGAGCTTATCATATTCTCAGAGGCACCGTCAAAACCTTGACAGCGGAGTTCCCCGCGGGGTATGGTTGCATTAGATCAAGGGGTTTCTTCAGAGAGGGGGCAAATGAGCAAAAGCAAAAATGCATTTACGATGATTGAGCTGATGGTGGTCGTGCTGGTTCTTGCCATCCTGGCCGCCGCTTCCATGGCCGGCTACCGGGGATACCGGGAGCGAGTCGATGAATTGACCTGTATCACGAACGGACAGGTGCGGGTTGCCGCGATCAAGCTCTATGCCTACGACAATAATGCCCTGCCCGGTTCGTTGAGTCAGTTAAGACCTCAGGACATCGAGCGGGCCACTGCTCTTGTGATCGGCGGAAAACAGCGCTACACGATGCTGGCCCATCTCAAAGAACTGTTCCGTGAAAGTGTCGCCGAGGCGGTGCCCCTTCCGGTCCGGTATTATCAGAACAATCCCAGCGTGATCCGCTGCCCGTCGGATTCCAACGGCGGAGTTTCTTATCAAATCAACAGCGCGTTCGCCAACCAGCCGCTTTCAACACTGCTTCGGGCGAGCGGGAATGCCATCCTGGTTTTTGATTCGGATGTCGCCGGAGATAACGGCGCGGATCCCGATAACGATGTCGCTTTCCGGCATCAAGGCGGGAACCTTGCGGTTCGAACCACGATTGGCGGGGAGCATCGTCCCAAGAAGCGCCCCGGCCCCGGCATCCCGGCGCCTCTTGGCAAAAAGCAAGCCGGTTAACGGGGCTCGTCGATCGGAAACTCCGGCGGCTCCTCACCGACGCGCCACAGCTCAAAAAGATTTTCCGGAAGCTCCTGGATAAACTGGGACGGCCGCAGGAGGACTTCCCCTCGTTGATAGGTGTACCGGGTCAAGGGATAAGTGAGATGAAGTTCCCGTTTGGTGCGGGTCGTCGCCACATAGAATAAACGCCGTTCTTCTTCCAGTTCTTCCGGGTTTTCAAACGATTTGGGATGTGGAAACTGTCCTTCTACCAAGCCGATCAGAAAGACTGCCGTCCACTCCAGTCCTTTGGCCTGGTGGATCGTGGAAAGCACCAGGTGTTCGTCCGGCTCTTCCCACCCTTTCAGTGATTCTCCTTTGAAGGGCTCCCGCAGGGTTAAATCCTCGATGAAACGGTCCGTTTCCGCGTAGGAAGAGGCCAGATTGACCAGCTGTTCCAGGTCCTCCCTCCGGTCACGTGGGTTTTCAAAATGAGTTTCCAGATAAGCGTCATAGCCGGTTTGAAGCACGGAGACCAGCAGTTCAGCCGGTTTGGAAGAGCGGGAGCCGGCCAGCTCTGCCAAACTGCTTCGAAGTCTCTTCCAAGCCGCTTGCGCTCGGGACGGCAGTCCCTTTCCTTCCTCGCTCTGGAGGGCGGTTTGCAGGGGGTTGGAAGCGGCGGAAAGCCATTCCCAGAGGCGTCGGGCGTACGCGGGGCCGATTCCCTCCTGAAGCCGGAAGATCCGCTCCCATGAGATCTGGTCCATCGGATTGACCACGATCCGCAGGTGGGCCAGAGCGTCTTTAATGTGCGCCTGCTCAAAGAAACGGATGCCGCCCCGCACCAGATACGGGATGTTCCGTTTCGCCAGTTCCAGCTCCAGTTCGGCCGCCTGAAACCGGGCGCGGAAAAGGACGGCGATCTCCTTCAAGGGAGTTCCCTCGGCGCGCAGTTCCAGGACCCGTTGGGCGACGAAAGCCGCTTGCTGGCGGGCGTCGTTCAGCGGGACCACCGCCGGCAAGGGACCGGATTCCTGGACGCTTTGGAGCTCTTTCGGGAATTGGCGCGTGTTGAATCGGATCGAATGGTTGGCGAGGTTTAAAATCTCGGGCGTCGAGCGATAGTTGGTTTCAAGCCGGTAGATCGCCGCTCCGGGAAATGTTTTTTCGAATTCAAGCAGGTTCGATAAATCGGCTCCGCGGAAAGCGTAGATGGACTGGGCATCGTCCCCCACCGCCAGGATATTTCCATGCACCGAGGCCAGCGAGCGGATCAGCTCGAACTGAAGGCGGTTCGTGTCCTGGTATTCGTCCACGAGGATGTACTCGAACTGCGTGCCGTAGCGGACGCGCAGTGAGGGATGCTCCTGGAGAAGCGTGAGCCACCCCTTCAAGAGATCGTCGTAATCCAGCAGATTCGCCTGCTTTTTCCGCCGCGCGTATCGTTCAGACACGCCGCGGATAAAATCCAAGTGCTCCAGGAACTGCGGGTAGGTTTTTTCCACGATTCGGTCCAAGGGCTGCAGCGTATTTTCGGAGAGCGAAAAAACGGCTCCCAACACCGCGGCTTGTGGGAGCCGGGTTTTGGTCTGCGGGACTTTGAGATCGTCGATGCAGGCGCTGATCAGGTCGCGAGAGTCTTCTTCATCCAGAATGCCGAAAGCGGGTGTCCGGCCAAGCAATTCCGCGTGGCGGCGCAGGAGGAGGTTCCCAACGTGATGGAAAGTCCCTCCCCACAGGCCTTCCGGCGCGGATCGGACGATCCGCTCGACCCGGTCGAGCATCTCACGGGCCGCTTTCACGGTGAAGGTGACCAGAAGGATCCGATCGGCGGGGATCTGCTTTTGTTGAAGCTGATTCCGCTCACCGGTTTTCCAAAGAGCC
>CAZKNC010000173.1:0-1753 GCA_964553935.1 uncultured Planctomycetia bacterium
ATGGTGTTCGGCAACCTGGGCAATACCAGCGCCACCGGCGTCGCGTTCACGCGGGATCCGGCCAGCGGCAAGAAAGAGTTCTACGGCGAATACCTGATCAACGCGCAGGGAGAGGATGTCGTCGCCGGAACCCGGACGCCGCACCCCATTGCCGATCTGAAAAAGCAGATGCCCAAGGCGCATGCCGAGCTGGAACGGATCCGGCAGACGCTCGAGCGGCACTTCAAGGACATGCAGGATTTTGAGTTCACGGTTGAGGATCACAAGGTCTACATGCTTCAGACCCGCAACGGCAAGCGGACCGGCCTGGCGGCGGTTCGGATCGCCGTTGAAATGGTGGCGGAGAAGCTGATCGATTGGAAAGCCGCGGTTAGCCGCGTGCCGGCCGATTCGCTGGCGCAGATCCTGGCCCCAATCTTTGATCGGAAAAGCCGAGCCGAGGCGGAGAAAGCCGGCCGGCTCCTGTGCAGGGGGCTCCCCGCCGGACCGGGAGCGGCCAGCGGCAAGGTGGTGTTCAATGCCGAGGACGCGGCGGCCTGGGCTCAACGGAACGAACAGGTCCTGCTGGTCCGCGTGGAGACGACCCCGGAGGATCTGCGCGGCATGATCGCCGCCGAAGGAATCCTGACGGCCCGCGGCGGGGTCAGTTCCCACGCGGCTTTGGTCGCCCGGCAGATGGGCAAGGTCTGCGTCTGCGGCGCGCAGGACATCCATGTCGACTATCCCTCCCGCCGCATGCGGGTCAAGGGGCAGGTGGTCCAGGAAGGGGATTTTATCTCCATCGACGGCACGTCCGGCGAGGTGTTCCTGGGCGAAGTAAAAACCGCTCCCAGTGAAGTGGTGCAGGTGCTGGTCGACCGGACGCTGGAGGGCCGCGAGAGCCCCGCGTATCGGCAGTTCGCCACCTTGATGGGTTGGGCGGACAAACTGCGGCGCCTCAAGATCCGAACCAACGCCGATCAGCCGGATCAGGCGGCCAACGCCGTCGCGTTCGGCGCGGAAGGGATCGGCCTTTGCCGCACCGAGCACATGTTCTTCGGAGGCAACCGGATCGACGCGGTCCGGGAAATGATCATCGCCGAAACGCGTGAGGCACGCGAGAAAGCGCTGGCCAAGCTCCTGCCGTACCAGCGGGAAGATTTCGTCGGGATCTTCCGGCGGATGAAAGGCCTGCCGGTGACGATCCGCACGCTCGATCCGCCTCTGCACGAGTTCCTTCCTCATGACAGCGGGCTCATCCGGGAGCTGGCCGAGAAGCTGGGTCTGCCGTTTGAAAAGGTTTCGGCCCGCGTGAACCAACTGCACGAATCCAACCCCATGCTGGGCCATCGCGGATGCCGGCTCGGGATCGCCTATCCGGAAATCACCGAAATGCAGGTTCGCGCGATCTTTCAGGCGGCCGCGCAGGTTCAAAAAGAAGAGATTCGGGTCCGCCCCGAGATCATGATTCCGCTGGTCGGGTTTCCCAAGGAGCTTCAGCTTCAAATCGATATCGTGCATCAGGTGGCCGAAGAGGTGCAGAAGCAGACCCGCCAGAAAATTCAGTATCAGGTGGGCACCATGATCGAAATCCCGCGCGCGGCGCTCGTGGCCGACCAGATCGCCGAGCAGGCCGAATTCTTCAGCTTCGGGACGAACGATCTGACTCAGATGGTGCTGGGGATGAGCCGGGATGACAGCGGTTCGTTCCTGCCGGCCTACCTGGAACAGGAGATCGTCAAACCAGGGCACGATGGCCTGATTGTTCGTGGCC
>CAZKNC010000173.1:1763-3547 GCA_964553935.1 uncultured Planctomycetia bacterium
GCGGAGTTTTTCAGCTTCGGCACGAACGACCTCACACAGACCGGCCTTGACATGTCCCGCGACGACTCCGCCCCGTTCCTTCCGCACTACGCCCATCTCGAGATCATGCAGAGCAACCCGTTTGCGACGATCGATCAGACCGGCGTGGGCAAGCTGATGCAGCAGGCGATCGAAGGCGGCCGCAAGAGCCGGAAGGATCTCAAAATCG
Organism: uncultured Planctomycetia bacterium; assembly: GCA_964553935.1. Taxonomy (GTDB): domain Bacteria; phylum Omnitrophota; class Gorgyraeia; order 1-14-0-20-64-10; family 1-14-0-20-64-10; genus CAZKNC01. The sequence goes on from CAZKNC010000173.1 coordinate 1,972, forward strand.
GCATCTGCGGCGAGCACGGCGGAGATCCGGCCAGCGTGGAATTCTGCCACCGGATCGGCTTGAACTACGTCAGCTGTTCCCCGTTTCGGGTTCCGGTCGCGCGGCTGGCCGCGGCGCAGGCGGCTTTGAAGCATGGCTGATCCCCTCAAGCTGTATCTGAAAGACATCAAGGACATTCCCCTTCTGAAACCGGAAGAGGAGATCTCTCTGGCTCGCAGAATCAAGCAGGGGGATGAGGAAGCCCGCCGCCAGATGATCCAATCCAACCTGCGGCTGGTCATCTCCATCGCCAAGCGCTACAGCAATCTCGGCCTGCCGATCTCCGACCTGATCGAGGAAGGGAACCTCGGACTCATGCGCGCGGTTGAAAAATTCAACCCGGGCAAAGGATTCCGGTTTTCCACCTACGCGGCTTGGTGGATCAAGCAGTACGTCCTTCGATCCATCGCCAACCAGGGCAAGACGATCCGGATCCCCGTTTACATGGTGGACATCATCTCCCGCTACCGGAAAGTCTCCGAGCGCCTGACCCAGAAGCTCGGCCGGCGCCCCCAATCCGGGGAAATCGCCAAAGCCATGAAACTGCCGGCCCGGAAAATCCGGGAGATCGAGAAGATCACGCTTCAGCCCGCCTCCCTGGACGCTCCGCTGGGCGAGGAAGGGACCACCGAGTTCATCGACTTGATCGAGCAGAGCCAGTCCGCCTCCGCCAAGGATACGCTGGCGGCGTTTTTGACGCACGAGCAGGTGGAGGATCTCCTGAGCCGCCTGACCGACCGGGAACGGGATGTCTTGAGCTTCCGTTACGGCCTGAAAGACGGCGTCACCTACACGCTGGGAGAAACCGCCAAGGTGTTGGGCATCACGCGCGAGCGGGTTCGCCAGATCCAGAACTCCGCCGAACGGAAACTGCACGCGTTCCTGGCTTCTCAGGAAGAGAAAGCCGCCGCCGGTGAACCTTAAAACGCTCGTTCGGGACGTTCCCGATTTTCCGAAGCCCGGCATCCTCTTCAAGGACCTGACCCCCGTCTGGAAAGATCCGGCCGCGTTCCGCTTTATGATCGATGAGCTGGTTCGCGTCTATGGAAAAGCCGGCGTGCAGACGGTCGCCGGCATCGAGTCCCGGGGCCTCATCCTGGGGGCCGCGCTCGCCTACGGGCTGAACACCGGGCTCGTCCCCATCCGGAAAGCCGGCAAGCTTCCCTGGAAGACCGTCAGCGCCTCTTACGCGCTGGAATACGGGGAAGCGACCACCGAACTGCACGCCGACGCCGTGGACGCCGGCACCAAGGTTCTGATCGTGGACGACCTGTTGGCCACTGGCGGGACTGCGGAAGCGGCGGTGGAGCTGGTCCGGAAGCTCAAGGGCGACATCATTGGGCTCGCGTTCCTGGTGGAGCTTTCCTTCCTTAAAGGAAGGGAGCGCCTGGAAAAGACCGGCGTTCAGGTTTTTTCACTGCTGCGTTACGACTGACTTTTGCGCCTGTAGCTCAGTTGGAAGAGCACCTCACTCCTAAGGAGGGGGTCGTGGGTTCGAATCCCGCCAGGCGCGTGAATTAACTGGGGAAAAATTATC
>CAZKNC010000174.1:0-2457 GCA_964553935.1 uncultured Planctomycetia bacterium
TGGGTCTGCCGCCCATTAACCTTGCCCGGTACAAGATCGATCCCGCGCTCGCGGAGGTGGTACCGGAACGGCTCGCCCGACAGCACCGGCTGGTCCCGGTTTCTCGGATCGGCCGAATGCTCTCGGTGGCGATGGCCGATCCTTTGAACGTTCTGGCTCTGGATGATTTAGCGATGCTGACCACTTATGAAATCACCCCGGTCCTTGCCGCGGAGAAGGAGATCGAGCGGGCGACCCGCCAGCTGTACCAGAGCGGGGCGGATCAGCTTCAAGAGTTCCTGGATCAAGCTCCTTCCGATGACGGGCAGGTTCGGGAAGCGGAAGAAGAGGTCATGGAGCTGACCGCTTTCGGCATGGCGGGAAAGAAAGCGCCGATCGTGAAGGTGGTGGACCTCATGATTTCCGAAGCGCTCAAGGCGCGCGCCAGCGACCTCCACATCGAACCGTATGAGGAGGATGTTCGGGTTCGCTACCGGGTGGACGGGAGTCTGCAGGAGGTCTTCCGCGTGCCCAAACGCTACCAGAACGCGTTCCTGACCCGCCTGAAGATCTTGGCGCAAATGGATATCACGGAGAATCGCCTGCCGCAGGACGGCCGGTTCAAAGCGCGTTTGGAAAGCAAAGAAGTGGATTTCCGTGTTTCGGCGCTGCCGATCACTTTCGGGAACAAGATGGTTCTGCGGGTTTTGGACAAAAGCAGTCTCTCCGTGGGGTTGGACCAGCTGGGACTTCTGCCGGATTCGCTGACCGCTTTCCAGAAAGCGATCGCCCGTCCGTACGGATTGATCCTCGTGACGGGCCCGACCGGAAGCGGTAAATCGACCACGCTGTATTCGGTCCTGACGCAGATGAACGAGCCGGGGAAAAACATTATGACGATTGAGGATCCGGTGGAGTACCAGCTTGACGGCGTGACCCAGGTCCAGGTCAATTCCGAGATTCAGCTGACGTTCGCCAATGCTCTGCGCGCTTTCCTGCGCCAGGCCCCGGACGTCGTCCTGGTCGGCGAGATCCGCGACGGGGAGACCGCCGACATCGCGATCAAAGCTTCCCTGACCGGGCAGATTGTCCTGTCCACGCTGCACACCAACGACGCGGCCAGCGCGGTCGCGCGCCTGCTGGACATGGGGGTCGACCCATTTCTGCTTTCCTCCAGCTTGACGTTCGTCGCCGCGCAGCGGCTCTGCCGGCAGATCTGCTCCCGATGCAAGGTGCCGGACGAGGAAGGGGACGCCAAACTCAAAGCACTGGGGATCCGGCGGCCCGAAGGGGTCAAGACGCTGTTTCGCGGAAAGGGCTGTTCGTACTGCCGCAAGACCGGATACCGGGGCCGCTTCGCCATCCTGGAGGCGATGATGGTGGACGACGGGATCCGGGAGATGATCATCGGAGGCCGGTCGCCGGATCAGATCAAGGAGTACGCGCTTTCCCACGGCATGCGCTCTCTGCGGCAGGAGGGCATGGAGCATTGCCTGGCCGGCCGGACCACCCCGGAGGAGGTTCTCCGGGTGACCAGCGAGGAATAGATGCCTTCCTATAAGTATAGTGCCAAAGCAGAAGACGGTCGAACGGTCGACGGGGTGCTGGAGGTTTCCTCCGAGAAAGTCGTTCTGGATGCCCTGCACCGGCAGGGACTGATGGTGCTCAGCGTCAAATTGGCCAAGGGCGGAGGGGCGGCGAAACGGAAAAAGGTCGGCATGGACGATGTGTCGGTCTTCGCTCGGCAAATGGCCACGCTGGTTGACGCGGGGATCCCGATTGTCGGCGGGTTGGAAGCGGTGGCCGATCAGCTGGAGAATAAGTCGCTTCAGCAGACCGTACTGAGGGTACGCGAAGCCGTGGAGAACGGGACCAATTTCACTTCGGCGATCGCGAAGGAAAACACGGTTTTTTCTTCTTTGTTCGTCAGCATGGTTCGGGCGGGGGAGGCCAGCGGGCATCTGTCCGAGGTGCTCAGCCGGCTGGCAACCTACTTGGAAAAAAGCGCCGCGCTCCAGCGGAAGGTGAAATCGGCGTGCGTTTACCCGGTGATCGTGATCGGCATGGCGGCGGTCATCACCGGTGTGCTGATGCTCAAGGTTATCCCGGCCTTCAAAGACATCTTCATGACTCTGGGCGCGGATTTGCCTCTGCCCACGAAGATCCTCATTGCGGTCAGCGATCTGCTCCAGAGAGGGTTCTTTCCGCTCTTGGCGGCGGGGTTCTTGGGGGTGTTGGCGTTCCGCCGCGCGATCAAAACGCCCGCGGGTCAGCTTCGGCGGGACCGGCTCCTGCTGAAGCTGGCCATCGTGGGTCCGATCGTTCGGAAGGTCGCCATTGCCAAATTCGCCCGGACCCTTTCAACCCTTATTTCCAGCGGCGTGCAGATTCTTTCAGCGCTGGAAATTGTCGCGGATTCGGCCGGCAATCGGGTCGTGGCCGAGGCGATCCTCAAAGTGCGGGTCCCCATCCGAGCAG
>CAZKNC010000174.1:2467-3536 GCA_964553935.1 uncultured Planctomycetia bacterium
AGGGGAGAACATCGCCGGCCCCTTGGCGGCCAGCGGCGTCTTTCCTCCCATGGTGGTACGGATGATCGCCGTAGGAGAACAAACGGGCCGTTTGGATGAGATGCTCGTGAAGGTCGCTGATTTTTACGAGGACCAGGTCGACACGGCGATCTCGGGTTTAACCAGCGCCCTGGAGCCGGTGATCATCGCGGTGCTGGGCATTGTGGTGGGTTCGATCGTGCTGGCGATCTTTCTGCCGATCTTCAAGCTGACGGAAGTTTTGGGGAGCTGAAGGAGGTGATCCGGTTGAGGAGACATCGGGGATTCACGCTCGTGGAGGTGGCCGTGGCGATTGCGATTCTGGCGGTGGTGCTGGCGATCGCGCTGCCTAGTTTCATGATGATGCGGATGACGGCCAATGAGGAATCGGTTCTGGAAGGGGTGCGGGCGGTGACGCAGGCCTGCGGCAGTTACCGGATGCAGGGAACGCAGGGCGGTGTGGGAGAGTTTCCGCTGACTTTGCGTGCGCTGACCGCCGCCAATCCGCCTTATTTGGATGGCCGGTTTGGTGCTGTTGGATCTGGAGGGGTGTGGAACGGCTACCAATGGACTTATGCGCCCGGCCCTCAGCGGCAGAGCGCAGTGGGGAACCTCCAATTCCAGTTTCGGGACACCTATACCTTGAGGGCCGATCCGGTTCGCCGGGGCATGGACGGACAGCGCAGTTTTTACGCGGACCAGACCGGCGTGATCCGTTTTAATGCAGCCGGTGCCGCCGGTCCCAACAGTACACCCGTGGAGCAGGCGGAAAATTGAGGGATCTCGATAACGAAAATTTAGTTTGGGGGGCTCTTGTTTTTAAAGGAGCGGCTCGGGTACATTTGAAGCAGGGAAGATGCGGGTTGTAATTCATTGTCCCGCAATGAGTTGTGTAATTTATAAGATGCACATTGAGTCATTTTAAAGGAGGAGATCACGAAATGATGCGATCATTCAGAAATCGAAAAGGTTTTACGCTCGTAGAGATCATGATCGTGGTTGCGATCATCGCTTTGCTGGCGGCGATTGCGATCCCGAACCTTCTGCGGGC
>CAZKNC010000175.1:0-3534 GCA_964553935.1 uncultured Planctomycetia bacterium
CATCCCGATCCGGACGCGGTCGCCAGCGCTTTCGCGCTTTCCTATCTGGCCCGGCGCCTTGCCGGCGTGAAATCGAGAATCGTCTACGGCGGGATCATCGGCCGGGTGGAAAACCAGGCCATGGTCCGTTTGCTGGGGATCCCGGTCCATCCGCTTCGCGCTCGCTCCGATTTCAGAAAATACCGGGCCGTGGCGCTGGTGGATACCCAGCCCTTTTTCGGGAACAATCCCTTTCCCAAGGATGGACAGGCGGCGCTCGTGGTGGATCACCATCCGCTGGTTCCCGGAGGATCGGCGCTGGTCTCGGTGATCGATCCCTCGGCGGGCGCCACCAGCGTGATTCTGGCGCAGGCGCTTCTGCAGGCCGGCGGTCCGATTCCGGAAGATCTGGCGACGGCGCTTGTTTACGGCATCATCTCCGAGACGCAGGACCTCGGGCGGGAGACCCGCCCGCTGGAGATTCAGACTTATCGCCAGCTGGTGCCGTTCTGCGATATCCGCTGCCTGGCGCTGATCCAGAATCCTCAGCGGCCGGCGGAATTTTTTCAAACGCTGAGGCGGTCGCTGGACAGCGCGTTCAAGATCGGGGAAGTGATCGGCGCGCATTTGGGGGAAGTGTCCACGCCGGATTTGGTTTCGCAGACCGCCGATTTTCTTCTCACGTGCGAAGGGGTTCGCTGGTCGCTCTGCACGGGACGGTATGAAAACCGGCTTCACTTCTCCGTTCGGGCGCTTCGCCCGGATCGGCACGCCGGCCGGCTTCTCCAGCGGGTTCTTCAGGAAAAGGAAAGAGCCGGCGGCCATTGGTCCATGGCCGGTGGGTCGCTGATTCTTCCCGCGCGCTCCGGCGCCTCGCGCTGGAGAAAAGAAGAAAATCGCGTGGAGGCCGGGATCCTGCGCGGGATTCTTGGGAAAACGAGCCGGGAAAAACGATTTCCGTTTCGGGCGTGAAATGAAGTTCCGATGGCGCTCTTTTGTTTTTGGCGTGCTGGGGCTGGCCGCTGTCTCGGCGGCTTATTACGTTCTGGGGACTTCGGACGGCTCGTGGCGCCTGACCCGGAAAATCCTCTCCTGGAAACTGCGCGGCCAGCCGTTTGCCGTCCGTCACGTGACCGGTTCCCTGCTGGAAGGCCTGAATCTCCATCAGGTGTCGGCGTCCGATTTTCCAAGGACGCCCCGCGGGACCGGGCTGAAGATCCGCCTGCTTTCTGTGGCGTTCCCGATCCGGGACTTCCCAAAACCTTTTGTGACGGTTCGGGACGCGCGGCTGGACCTTCCGGACTCGGAACACGTTTTGATTTCCGGCACGACTCTCGACGGCGACCTGCGATTCAATTTCTATTCCCGCATGCTGGACACGCGGGAGGTTCTCAGCTGTTTCATCGATGAAAAAGACGCGCACAAGTTTTCCGGTCCGGTCGGGCCTCTGGATCTGGATGTAACCGGTTCGCCGAAGAAATTCGAGGTTCGCGGCGTTTTTTACATCCGACAGCTGAATTACTACACCTTTTCCCTGACGGATGCCGCCGGCACGCTTTCGCTGACGGTTCAGCCCCGGTCGGTTCGCGATGGGTTGACGGGCGAGATCCGGATTGAGCGGGGAACGCTGAATCTCAAGAATTGCTCCGTTAAAATGGCGCCCAGCCGGATCCTGTACGCCGGCGATCTCAAGCGGCCGGTTTTTGATCTTCTGGGAACTTCCGTGATCGAAAAGATTCCGGTTCGGGCGGTGTTCAAGGGGACATTCCGCCGGCCGGAACTCCGCTTGAGCTCGGATCCTCCGCTGTCCCAGGAGCAGCTGCTTCTCATGCTGGCAACCGGAAAACGCTGGAAGGCGATCGAAGGAACCTCGGGCCGGGAAGGGGAACTGCCGGTGGATTTGGTGACCGATTTTCTCGATTTCATCGCTCTGGGCGGTTCCGGCAGCCGGCTGGCTCAGCAGCTGGGGGTGGAAGGTTCTCTGCTGGTTCGCGATGAGGGAAGGACGACCGGATTGGGAGTGCGGAAATCGCTGACGGATAAGGTCGGTGTGCGGTACGGAGTCGAGCAAACTCAAGCGGAAACCGGAGAAGCGGCTCCCGTCGTTCGCCAGAAGCTGGGCGCGGAGCTGGATGTGACTCCCACGGACCAAATCTCGCTGGAGGCGGAAAGTGAAGTGGTTCCGACCGAAAAAGAAGTGCCCGCCAGTGGAAAAGAACCCGAACGCAGCGGCAAAGTACTCTTGAAATACAAGAGGAAATTCTAGAATGGCCGGCGCGCCTGACAGCGGGCGGTTGGAGAGGGCCTATCGCTACTGCGAATGGCTTACGTCGCGCCATTACGAGAATTTCCCGGTGGCTTCCTGGCTTCTGCCGCGCGGGATGCGGCCTCACGTGGCGGCTGTTTACGCGTTCGCCCGCGCGGCGGATGATTTCGCCGATGAGGAGAAGTACCAAGGCCGCTCGCTCGACCTGATGGACCGCTGGCGCAGTGGTTTGAAGGTCATTGCGAGCGAAGCGAAGCAATCTAATCATAAAAACGAGATTGCTTCGACCCCCGTGGGGTCTCGCAATGACGGTTCCTCACTCTGCGGGCACCCGATTTTTATTGCTCTTTCCGATACCGTTCGTCGATACGACCTGTCTGTTCAGTGGCTCGACGACCTGCTGACCGCTTTTTCGATGGACGTCACCAAGCGCCGGTACGCCGACTGGGCCGAGCTGATGACCTACTGCCGTTATTCCGCCAACCCGGTCGGCCGCCTGGTGCTGGCGCTGTTCGGCATCCGGGATCCGGAGCTCCAGCGGCAGTCGGACGCGATCTGCAGCGGTCTGCAGTTGGCGAATCACTGGCAGGATCTCCGGATCGACTTGGCCAGGGACATGCTGTACATTCCGCAGGATCTGAAGCAGCAACATGGAGTGAGTGAAGAGGATCTGAAGAGCCTTGCCGTTCGTGCTGAGCCTGTCGAAGCACGGCAGCGGTTCCAAGCACTGATGATGGAATTGGTTCAGCGTGCCCGCGCGCTGTTCGACGAAGGGGAGCCGCTCGTGAAGCATTTGAAGGGTGGATTGCGTCTCGAGATTAAATTGACGCTGGCGGGAGGGCGGGCGATCCTCGACCGGATCGAAGCGGCCGACTACGACGTCTTCCGGCACCGCCCGACCCTCAGCACGTTGGACAAAATAGGATTGTTCTGCCGTGCATGCATCCGTTGAATTCTTTGCCGGCCTGCGTCTCGCTGGCTTCTGGCCGTTCGGCAGGGTGTTCAGACCGTCAGGCCGTTCGGAACAGGAGCGGGGTTCACGAACGCTTGCCGCGCCCACCGTGCGCGGCCGCGCTCCGCTTCGGAAATCGCTCGTCGCGGCCAGGAAATCATCCCGCGACACCGTGGTCGCTCATTCCTCAGAGGTCGTTCACCCCGCATCCCGTCCCTCCGGCCTGCAACCCTTGAAGGCCGATGGGCGGCGGCCGGACTCCGCGACGGGGTTGCCCGGTGAGGCACATCCGCAGGCCGGCTACCTTGAATACGCCCTCAGAGACCGGCCGAGGACT
>CAZKNC010000176.1:0-3516 GCA_964553935.1 uncultured Planctomycetia bacterium
GGGATCGCCCAGTTCCTCCAATTCATCCCGGCGTCGGTTCGCGCCTGGACCGAGCAGGTCCAACGGCTTACTGCCGGCACGGCGGCGTAACCCTTCCGAATTTTATTCCAATGAGGATGCAGAAAGAATCGCGGGGATGAAATCAATCGTTAAACGAATCAACTTGATGAGCGCCTGGCTGCTTATTCAGGCGATGATCTTTTCACAGATTCCGCCCGGGGATGTTTGGGCTCTGCGCGTGGAACAGACCGAGTCCAAAACCGGTTTGGAGGAATTGGAAGGCAGTCTCAAGACGGCCCTCCAGCGCGTGTCCGCCGCGGTCGTGGGTCTGGAGGAACCGCGCGCTCTTCCGCAGGCGATCAGCCGCTGGTTTAAGGCCGATGCCGCTGCGCAGGAGGAGCAGGCGCTGGAGAATTGGCTGGCTGCTCGGGGAGAGGAGCGGATCCGCCGGTTTGTTGAGCGGGTGATCGATCAGGTGGATGGTCTGGCCGACCTGCGGCAGTTTGGCGCTTTTGAGGTTCCCGCTTTTGATCCTGCAGCCCTTCCGGCTCCTGGCCAGCGTTCCGGCAGCTATGCAATCCCTTCGTCCACGGAAGAGTTTGAGCGTGAACGGGTTCGGATGATGGCCCATATCGCGGTCCGCCGGGCGTTCGGCCATCTGAGGGGGAAACCGATCCAGGTAGTGGCCAACGTCGGGATTGGATATGTCGGAACGGCCGTGACGATCGTCACGGCCGATGCGGACCGCTACGTTGCGATCGCCTACCAGCGCCCCTCAAAAGACTCCAGCCAAAAAGTCAACCGGGTCAATGAGGGGAAGATGCCTGTCCGGACGGCCGACGTCACCGCGCCGGCCCGTTTGAAGGCGGCAGTGGAACGGGGGGATTTAACCGCGACGTTCCTGATCGAATCACTCGCTGTGGCGGATCTCATCATGCTCGAAACTGAACTGCATTTCAGCAAGTATTATCCCAAGCAGATCGATCAGGGACAATCCGATCCGGAGGCGAGTCTTCATCTGATCCGGCAGGTCGGTTCGGTAATGCAGCCCCACGCGACGATGTTGATCGAGAGCACCGTTCCACCCGGGTTTATCGAGCAGGAGGCCTGGCCGGCTCTGACCGAGACATTGCGTTCGGTACGGGCTCGCCGCCCTGGTTTGCCGGTTCTTCCGGCGGACCGGCAGGCCAACATGGCTTACGCGTTCCAGCGGTTGGAGCCCGGTCCTCGCTGGCTCCAGTCCTTGATGGAATACAAACGCATCGGGGCCGCCCTGACGCCTGAGGCACGGGAGGCGCTGGAAGAATATTTCCGCTCAGTCGGGTTCAAATCCTGGGAGATTTGGAGTAATCCCTCCGCGGTGGCGGCCCTCAAAGACCTTGAGAACGCCTACCGGGTGGGGCTCATCGAGATTACCGGCGGATTCTTGAGAGGGCTTGAAAAACTTCGCGCGGACGCCTGGCAGATCTTTGCCGAGATTGCCGCCGATCGGCCCGAAACACACGGCTCCATTCGGTTCATCCCGGCGATTCAAGAAGGGCAGGGATACTGCTGTCCGAAGGAGTTGGGTGAGTTTATCGCGGGTCTTAAGCGCAATTACGGTGTTTCCGATCTTCAGATCAAACAGCTTCTTTCCACCCGGATTGACGCTATTGCCGTCAGCGATTTCCGGGCCGAAGATTACGCCTACTGGCTGATGGGCGCCTTGGATAACGCGGGCCTGAGTTTGCGGGATTCCAACATCTTGGTCGCCGGCGCTTCCTATAAGCCGGGGGTCGGGGATACCCGCTGGACGGGCGCCGAGCGCTTGATCCGGCGGCTGGCGCATCAGGGGGCCCATGTTTCGGCCACGGATCCCTACGTCAAGTATTGGCCGGAATTCCATGGACAGCAGATTCGGGATCCGGAGAGCTGGGCGTTCCATTTGAATCACCAGGAAGCTCTGCGCGGTCTTCCGCTGGCGACGGTGCCTCAACTGGCAGATGCCGTGGGACCCCAGGTGCACGGGATCGTCCTGGCCACCCGCCACTGGCAGTACGTCGGCCGGCATCAGCTGGCTTTCCTGAGAACCCTGTCCCCCGCCAATCCGGTTCACCAGGTTTTCCGCCAGATGTTCGAAGGGATCGATTCTCTGCCTGCCGATGAAAAGGGATTGGACGCCGCGGAGCTTTCCGCGCGAAGGATGGGAATCCCCGGCGGGGTCATCGTGGACACGTTCAATTTTCTCCACGATAACGATATCAAAGAGTTTCTGGCGCTGGGCTGGCAGGTGCTGGGATCCGGCAAGGGACACATCCCTCTTTTGGCCGGCGAGATTACCCCGCTGGATCGGTTCCAGGCCCATCAGCGGTTGGTGAGGGCGCTTGAGCTTCAAGCGTTTTTTCATGTTTTCGGCGCTGACAAAGCCGACCCCCAGGCCGCGCTGAGAGCGGCCCGAGCTCAAGTGGCTCTTTCTAAAGCTCAGGTGAACGCTGCGGGGGTCGAGGAAACGGATCTGGCGCAGGCCCAAGCCGATCTGGCCCAAGCGAAGAACGCTCTGCGCCATGCGGTTCCCTCCCAATCTCCGGTCTTGAAGGCGAAAATTCAGCTGGCTCAAGCTCGGATTCGTCATTTGAAGGCGACGACTCGAGCCCAAAAAGAAGGGTCTGCGGAGCGGGTAGGTGAAGCCGAATTTCAACTGCAAAGAACGCTCTTTGTCCAGCAGCAGCAGGTGGTGGAAGCCGCCGTGACCGATGTGGTGGACCCCACCTTGCGGGTGGTCGCCTCGTTGGTACAGTCCGGCGGCGCGGAGTTGAACGCTTTGGGTAAAGCCGGTCTTCCTTTTCTGCGCCATCCCGCCAGCGCTGAGGAAGCCGCTGAAATAGCCGAAGCGCTGGTCAAGCTGGGCGATGAAGTGCAGGGACTGCGGTTCAGGGTCGATGCCCTCATGGAGGCCATTTTGTCTCCGGAAGGGAAAGCTCGGATGTGGCAGGAAATGGCCCGGCTTCGGGCCCGGCCGGAATTGGCAGTGCCGAATCCCCGGACCGATTTGAGCGGGAAGATTCTTTTGCCCGATACCATTCCCGTACTGCCCGGCACCTATCCAGTGGGGGATGAGAACGGCCCTCTTTATTACGCTCGCGGACCGGACAACCGTCTGCATCGGATGGATCGCCGGCCCTGGAATGCCACCGACTTCAACGCGCTCACGCTGAAAGTCGTTCCTGACCTGGCTCAGAATCCAGCCCACATGCCTCAGGCCTGGGGACGCGTCTCCGTGACCAGTCCTTTGTATTTGACGCCGGCAGTGGCACCCGACGGCAAAGGCGTGATCCATGGGTTTGAGGCCTATCCGGGTGCTTTTGATCAGCTTCCGCCGGAATTCCGGCGCTGGCTTTTGCAGGACGTTTTAAGCCGCGGATTGGCACCCACCACCATGGACGGTGAGCACCAATCGGCGGTCGGGCTGGTGATGCAGGTCAACCTCCAGACGACGACCCCCGCCCGGGGACGGGGCGGCGCCTGGTTCGACGCGGC
>CAZKNC010000177.1:0-3512 GCA_964553935.1 uncultured Planctomycetia bacterium
GTTTCGTGGACGCTTCCTATGTGTACAACACGCAGAATCCCGAAAACCGGGCCAACAGTCTTCGGGTCTTCGACACCGAGGCCAACGGTTTTCAGCCGCACGCATTCGAGCTGGTTTTGCAGAAGCCGGTGTCCGAAGATTCGCGGGTGGGATTCCGGACGGATGTGGATTTCGGCGAGGATGCCGAGGTGGTTGGTTCCGTGACCACGGGGTTGGGTTCCACCACGGATGAGGTTGATCTTCAGCAGATCTATGCCGAGGCGCTTCTTCCGATCGGCAACGGCCTCAACGTCAAGTTCGGGAAGTTCGTGACCCTGCACGGCGCGGAAGTCATCGAGTCCAAGGACAACTGGAACTTCTCCCGCTCGTATCTGTTCGGTTACGCCATTCCGTTTACTCATACGGGTGTCCGACTGCATTACCCGGTGAACAGCTGGCTGGCCGCGATGTTCGGCGTGAGTAATGGATGGGACGTGGTGGACGACAACAATACTGCCAAGAGCGTCGAGTGGACTTGGATCCTGACGCCCACGGCCAATACTTTCCTCTCGGTAACCGGCATGCAAGGGGCGGAGCAGGCCGGCGACAACCACGACAAGCGGTACCTGTTTGATATGGTGCTGGGTTGGAACCCGACGGACAAGCTGGCCCTTAAGCTGAACTACGATTACGGCCATGAGCAGGACGCTGTTTCCGAGAGCCCGGATGAGGATGCCTCCTGGCAGGGAGTGGCCGGTTACGCCCGGTATCAGGTGAACGACTGGTACGCGATTGCCGCCCGGGCGGAATATTTCGCCGATGAGGACGGGATCCGGACCGGCGTGCGGGCGAATAACGGCGTGGGGGATGTGCGGCTGACCGGTTTGACTCTCACCAACGAGTTCAAGGTGTATAAAGATCTCATCACTCGTTTGGAATACCGGCACGACCATGCTTCCGACGCGGTGTTCAACGCGGGCAGCAGCAGGGACAACACGCAGGATACGATCAGCGCGGAAGTGATTTATCCGTTCTAACTTGGAAATTTAAAGAAGGGGGTTTGGCATGGATTTTAAGGTGGTCGCAGATACGCTGTGGGTATTGATCACCGCGATGCTGGTGTTCTGGATGAACGCCGGTTTCGCGTCGGTAGAGGCCGGTTTCGCTCGGCAGAAAAACTGCGCGAACATCCTGTCCAAGAACTTCGTGGTGTTCGCGGTGACTTCCATCGCTTTCTGGTTCCTGGGTTGGGGCATCATGTTCGGGGATGGAACTCCGCTGTTTGGAACCCAGGGTTTGTTTGGGCTTGGCGGGGCGGATAACTCCCCTGCCACCGGCGACGCCTACAAAGGGGTTTACGGCGCGCTGAACTGGACCGGCGTTCCTTTGCTGGCCAAGTTCTTTTTTCAGCTGGTCTTCGCTGGGACGGCCGCCACGATCGTTTCCGGGGCGGTTGCCGAGCGGATCAAATACCTCACGTTCATCCTGTTCTCGTTCGTGATGGGCACGCTGATCTACCCGGTGGTCGGGCATTGGATCTGGGGTGGCGGGTGGCTCGCCAAGGCCGGCATGTGGGATTTCGCCGGTTCGACGGTGGTCCACTCTGTTGGAGGATGGGCGGCGCTGTCAGGTGCACTGCTGTTGGGGCCCCGTTTCGGCAAGTACAGCCCCACGGGTTCCATCACGCCGATTCCGGGACATAACCTCAGTTTGGCAACGCTGGGCACGTTCATCCTGTGGCTGGGTTGGTTTGGGTTCAATCCCGGCTCTACGATGGCGGCCGACCCGGATGCGATCTCCCGCATCTGCATCACCACCAACTCCGCTGCAGCCGCGGCGATCTTGAGCGCCACCGTGACGTCCTGGTTCCTACTGGGCAAGCCGGACCTGGGGATGACGCTGAACGGGTGTCTGGCCGGTTTGGTGGCGATCACGGCTCCGTGCGCGTTCGTGAGCGTGGAGAGCTCGCTGATCATTGGGCTGGTCGCCGGGGCCCTCGTGGTGCTGGCGGTGATGGCGTTTGACCGGGCGCGGGTAGACGATCCCGTCGGGGCCACCTCCGTACACCTGGTCAACGGTATTTGGGGGACTCTCGCTGTCGGTTTGTTTGCGCAGGTCTCGTTCATGCCGAGTACCGCCGGCAGCGGGTTGTTTTTCGGGGGCGGCACGAAACTGCTGGCTGCGCAGGCCACCGGTGTCCTCGCGGTGGGTTTCTTTGTATTCCTTATCAGCGCGATCGCATGGGCGCTTCTTAAAGTGACCGTGGGGCTGAGAGTTCCTCTCCAGGAGGAGATTGCTGGTTTGGATGTCGGCGAGCATGGGAATGCCGCCTATCCGGAATTCCTGACGCGGAAACCGTCCTATTCATATGCGACGGCGTTGGCTCGACCCTCGAATTACAGCTCGGAGACCGTTCAGGAAGGGAGCAAGCGATGAAGAAGATCGAGGCGATTATTCGCGCTGAAAAAGTGGACGAAGTTCGCCGGGCCTTAGAGAAGGTTGGTTTTCCCGGGCTGAACCTCACGGAGGTGGAGGGCCACGGCAAGCAGAAGGGCGTGGTCCAGCAGTGGCGCGGGGAACAGTACCGCGTCGAGCTGCTTCCAAAGGTCAAGCTGGAGATCGTGGTCAACGACCGGGATGTCTCCAAGATCGTTCGGGCGATCCAGGATGCCGCCAAGACGGGCGCGGTTGGAGACGGCAAGATCTTCGTCTCCTCCGTCGAGGAGGTCATTCGGATCCGTACCGGCGAAACCGGGGATTCCGCCCTGTAACAGACTTTACACCATTGTAATCTGCAGTTAACGCGCCGGGGGGATGCTGTCGGCGTTTATAAACTCACGGGCTGGCCGCCCCAGCCAGCCCCGTCTTCCTCTGAAAGTTTTTAATCAGCGGATGTCACCCAAAGGGTTCGTTTTTTTACGAGGAGGTTTTTGATGGCAAAAGCAGCGGTTTCGAAAGCGAAGAAAACGGCGACCAACGGGTCCCGTGCCCGTGTTTCTCATGAAAGCGCCGGAACGGAAGTCGGCCACATCCGGGTCAACGCCAGCGCGATCCAGCAGGTCAACAAGCTGATCAAGGACAGCAAGGCCGACATCATCGATTTCAAGTTCAACGACCTTCCGGGACAGTGGCAGCACTTCTCGATCCCGGCCAAAGAGCTGACCAATTACAGCGACGTCAACAAATCGATCTGGATCGACGGCATCGGGTTCGACGGCTCCTCGATCCGCGGCTTCCAGAAGATCCATGAGTCGGACATGATCCTGATCCCGGACCCGACCACCGCGGTGGTGGACCCGGTCTGCCAGGTGCCGACGCTGTCGATCATCTGCGACATTTACGACCCGCTGACCCGCAAGCCGTACAGCCGCGACCCCCGCTTCATCGCCAAGAAAGCGGAGGCGTATCTGAAGACGACCGGCATTGCGGACACCGTTTGCTTCGGGCCGGAAGCGGAGTTCTTCATTTTCGCCGACATCCGCTTCGACCAGAACGAGCACAGCGGCTACTACTACACCGACTCCTCCGAGGGG
>CAZKNC010000178.1:0-3498 GCA_964553935.1 uncultured Planctomycetia bacterium
AGAGCGGCTATCTGCTTCGGCCATCGAAGGAAAAGAAATGAAGAAACTGCTCCGCTGGCTCCTGATTCTTTTCGTGGCCCAATGGATCGCCGCGTGGGGCCTTTCCCTCTGGGCGCGCAAGGGACTGCTGAATATTCTGCCGGAGGGAACGCGGGTGGGTGCCGTCCAATGGCGCTGGCCGATCGGCGTTCGGATGCATGACCTGGTCCTGCCGGACCCGGCCGAGGAACGAGAGTTCCTGCTCAAGCTCAAGCGGGGCGACTTCACGATTCCGGTCTGGAGCGCCTGGGTCCGCCCGACTCCGGTCCGGATGAAGTTCATCTCCCCTCACGTTCAGATGCATTCGGGCAACCTTTATCCGGTCGTCCAGGGCATCGGCATTCCTTCCCAGCGGTGGCTTCCGGTTCCCCTGTGGGAGATGGAGGAACAGGGGGGACCGAGATTCCCATTCGTCCCGCTTTCGCTGGAGATCGTCAACGGCCGGCTGGACGCTTTCGGCGCGCAGATTCAGGCCGAGCGGCCGGTTTTCGCAGCCGCGAACGTTGATTTAAACGTGGGGCTGACTTTTTCCGGTGTTGAGCCGGTGATCCGCTTGGCCGGCTCCGGTATTTTTGTTTCGGAGAAGGGCGAGCCGATCGGCCTGCAGCAGATGTCGGCGGAGCTCTATCCCCAGCGGCGGTACGGAAAAGGGTCCCTCCGCCTTCGGCATGAGCGGCTGGGTGATTTCCAGAAAATCTACGAGTACGCGCCGCGCCCGATCCTGATCGATTCCGGGATGGCCGATACGAAGCTGGAAGCCGAGATCATCGACGGCAGGCACCTGAATCTGGTCGCGCGCTGTCAGGTGCAGAACCTCGACATGCGCGGCCCGGTCGGAGACGTCGATTGGGGCCAGATCATGCACGCGGTCGAGGATGAACAGCGCCGGTACGAGTGGGAGGTCCATGTCGAAGGGGAGATCGACGATCCCACCTTTAATCCGCACGATACCATCCTTCGCGAAGTGGAATTCCTCATGAAGGAGAAAGCGGCCGCCCGAGGGCTGGCGATCAAAGAGCAGATGTTCTTCTACGCCGACACCCCCGGCGGCACGGGCCCTGCTCCCGCCGATCAAGGTCCCACGCCGCAAGCTCTTCGGCCATCTGCTCCTGATAGAGCCGCCGGTTTGGATGACCAGCTTTCCGACGCTCTTCAGACCGGCCTGGAGGAGGGGGTGCAGGTATTGGCGGTGGAGGATTTGGCTCGGAAGGGTCCCCTGGCGCTGCGGCTGGCCGCTGAGGTGGCGGAACGGAAGAGGGCCGGGGTAGCTCTGCTGCCGGTTGAAGCGGTCCCGGCCGCGAGCAAGGCGTTCGAGCCCACGAAGATCGAGCTGTGGATCCCCGCTTCAGCGCAGAAAATTGCTTTTAACCACCTGATCCACTCTTCTTTTCTGTTGGCAGACAAAAATCCCGTTCACTATCTTTCGTTCAAAGCCGCAGACGTGAGCCGAGAACTGAGAGAGGCCGCCCGAGGAGCCGAAGCCGAGGGAAAAACCGTGGTGGCTGTTTTGTATGAGAATCTTTATCTGGAACTGCTCCGGCAAGACCTTTTGGTTCCGGGGATCATTATCCTGGTGGTCCATCCTGACACCCTGGACCGCACCGATCGCACACAAATCGTAGCTGCTTATCTCTCCCAGCCGGATCTTCTGCGCGGTGCCATTCTGGACCTCACTTCCGGTTCTCCCATTCCGAAGGTGACGCTCGACGACAAGAAGGAGAATTTCGCCGTCGACCGCTGGGTGTAACCCTCAGCCAAACCTCTTGACCGTAGCGTATTTTGTTATAAAATATTGCTATGTCTGCAAAATTATTCTGGACGCCGAAACGGCTCGAAGCTGTGGCGAAAACGTTACTGACTCTATTTCAAGCATTCGTCATTGCGGGTTTACTGGGCGGTGCTTTCGGTAAGATTCCGACCCTATGGCTGAAAGGTCTCTTTATCACAGGGACTGTTGCATTCCTTGTTACGGGCGTGGTATTCTCAGATTGGCCGTTGAAGAAGGAGGCGTCGTAAAATGACCTTTATGTTGATCACTGCTCTTGTCCTTCTTGCTGTTATCGTGCTCTCGATCGTCTTCGAGCAGTATTACGTAAAGCATCACCACCACCGTCGCTGATCTTCCCTCAAGCTGTAACTTCTAACGCTGCTTCGGTTTGACGCCCGCAGCATCTTCCTCTATAATGGTCTTTCCCCGATGATTTCTCGCTACACCCCTTCACGGATGGGCCAGGTTTGGACGGAGGAAGCGCGCTTCCGAGCGATGTTGGAAGTGGAGCTTCTTGCGTGCGAGGCCCTTTGTAAGCAGGGGGCCATTCCCTCCAAAGCTCTTCAGAGAATCCGCCGCCAGGCAAAGGTTTCCTCTGAGGGCGTTTCCCGGCGGGAGCGCGAAACCCGCCACGACGTCGTGGCTTTCCTCGGAGAAATCGCCTCTCACCTGGGCCGGGACGCCCAATACCTGCATCGAGGGCTGACCTCCAGCGATGTGCTGGACACCGCGACCGCCGTTCAATTGAAGCAGGCCGGTGAGATTATCCTGGAAGACCTCCGAAAACTCAAAACAGTTGTTCGGGCCAAGGCCCGCCGGTATCGGAACACCGTCTGCATCGGCCGCACGCACGGCGTGCACGCGGAGCCGACCACCTTCGGCCTGAAGCTGGCCGTCCATTATGCCGAACTTCAGCGGGCGGAAGCGGTTTTGATCGACGCGATCCCCCGCATCGCGGTCGGGAAAATCTCCGGAGCGGTCGGCACGTACGCCCACCTGGATCCCTTCGTCGAGCAATACATTTGTCGAAAGCTGGAATTAACGCCGGCCCCCATTTCCACGCAGGTGGTACCCCGAGACGGCTACGCCGTGTTCCTTTCCCGGTTGGCGATCTTGGGCGGAATGCTGGAGCGGATGGCGACGGAAATCCGGCATCTTCAGCGCACCGAAGTGTTGGAAGCCGAAGAGCCGTTCGAGGAAGGACAGACCGGCTCCTCAGCCATGCCGCACAAGAGGAACCCGGTTTCCTGCGAGAGGGTTACCGGCATGGCCCGCCTTCTGCGCGGCTACGCCGGAACGGCGCTGGAAAATATCGCGCTCTGGCATGAGCGGGACATTTCCCATTCCAGCACGGAGCGGGTGATCCTGCCCGACGCCGCCATCGCGCTGGACTTCATGCTGTTGGAAATGACCCGTATCCTGGACGGAATGAATGTTTACCCCGAAAAAATGCGCAGGAACGTGGAGCTCACGCGCGGGCTCATCTTTTCCGAGTCGGTTCTTCTGTCGCTCATGAAAGAGGGACTGACCCGGCCGGAGGCGTACAAGATCGTCCAGCGCCACGCGTTGGCGGCCTGGAAAGGAGGCCCGACGTTCCACGACCGGCTGGCCGGCGACCCCGAAGTAAAAAAACATCTGACCGCCGCCAAACTCTCCGCCTGCTTTGATTTGAACCGGCACCTTCGGCACGT
>CAZKNC010000179.1:0-3496 GCA_964553935.1 uncultured Planctomycetia bacterium
ATGTATTCATATCCGTTCATAAAACATTTCAGAAAAACAGACGCAAACACTAAACCGGCGAAGAAAAACGCCCGCCGCGGTGCGGGCTGAGACCGAAAAAAATAAAGGACCGCCGTCATCGGCAGATAAAACGCCCAAAGAGACCAATAAAGACTGCTTCCGTTCAAAACCAGAATGGGAGAGAACGCCACGGCGCTCCAGACAGCCGCCGCGGTCCAGACTCCAAACATCTCAAGAAACCAAAAAACGATCGTCATCAAAACCATCGAGGAAAGCAGCGCGGTCAGCCCGCGGAACAGCGCGACCACCGCGAAAAGGGACTGGAGCGGAAGGACTCGATCCAGACCGCTGAACAGGATCCCTTGTCCTCCGATCTGCGATGGGTACGGCCGATAGGGACTGAATCCCGGCCAGGCCAGCAGGCCGCTCGAAGAAAAGATTCCCGCCTGACGAGAATGAATCAACCGTTGAATGACCATCTGCTCCACGGGATGCGGTGGAAACAGACTGAAATACAGCGTCAACAAACCGGCCCCCATGCAATATCCAAGGATCTTTTTCCGAATCCCGATCACGGACCGCCTCGTCAGCCGATCAAGATCCGGCGCATCAGCAGGAAGTTGTGGGTTGGGGTTTCATACAAATCGATCTGCACAAACTGCCGAAAGGTTTGCAGGTCCATCCAGACCAGCGCCAACAGCGCCGTGGCTGCCGCTGCCCTCCTCCAGCCCGCGTGGTGACCCGCGGCCACCCAGTGCGCGGCCAGAAAAACCGTCGCCATCCGCAGGGGAACTTCCAGCACCATCACGTAGCGCGCGTTCCGCAGAGAAAAGAAGGCCGTGCCGATCATAAAAAGAATCGGGACAGCTGCCCAGAACCAGATCCTCTCATCCCGCATTTTCCCTCCGACCACAACCCCCAGCCAGATCAGGTAGAACAGGACGGGCCACGGAGAGATCAAAAGAAAATCCACCAGATAGCGGGACCAGGGACCCTGCAGATAAAGCTGAGCGAAACCGCTGGTGAATGCCTGCCGTCCGAACCGGACGGTTTCCTGAAGCGCCTCCCAGCTTCCGGCCGCCGCCCAATCGGCAAGCAGCGCCGCGGCCAAAGGAAGGAGGGAAACCGCCAGGATCGGCAGTGTTCCCGGCCGCCGGCGGCGCAGCATGGCATGTGCGCCGATAAAAAAAAGGGAAATCGGAATCAGCAGATACATCGAGGCTTTCGTGAGAAGCGTCACGGTGTAGAGAACGGCAATTCCCGCCCACCGGCGCCTGCCCGCCGACGATTCAGTGGCGGGCCGCCCCAGCGCCTCCAGCAGAACCCAGAGACACAGCACGAAGAGCATCGAACCCAGCGTGTCGGTGAGGGCTCGCCGCGCCATCGCCAGGTGCAGAGGTGCTGTGCCCACCAGCAGCGCGCACCAAAAAGCGGTCCATTCATCCCGCATTCGAAGAACTCCGAAGTAGGTCACCGCGACCAACAGGAGGAAACTCCCCAGCGACAGCAGGGAAAGCGGGAGGAAGCCGGATAAACCCGAGATTCGAAGAGAAGCCGCGGCCAGCAAAAGCGGAGTGATTCGGACCGGAGAAGGGAAATTGCAGTTCGCCGGGTCGCCGTGAAGATAACCCTGAAAGAGCCGCGGAAAAACGCCCAAACCCTCCTGAGCAATCCGCTGAGCATACGCCAGGTAGAAACCTTCGTCGGCGCCGGTCTGATACCTCACCGTGGAGAGTGTGGCCCCGACCAAGCCGGCGGTCAGAACCATCAATACCGTCAGCGCCACCCAGCGCCTCATCGCCTCGCTCTCCCCGCCAGGAAGACCGGCACGAGTCCCCCGCCTTGGCTGATGTTGACGACCGGCCCTTCAGAACAGCGTCCGACAAAGCTGACTCCCCGCGAAGTCGCCGTGACCCCCAGCGTGACGTACCGCTCTCCACTGTCGATCCTGCCGCTGGACGTCAGCACCACCATCGGCGCCTTGGAGATCCGCACCTGCTCCTGGGCCACCCAGCTGTTCGGCTTGGAAAGCGCACTGTTGAGCGCTTCCTCCCAGGCGGAGGCCGTCATCTCTTCCCCGACCTTCACCCCTTCCCCGCCGTATCCCCGATTGGGCTTCAAGACCATCCGCTCCCGGTTCTCCCGCAGGAAAACCATCAGATCCACTTCCTTTCCATCGGGGTCGGCGGTTTTGCGTTCCGCCGCCAGGCGCGTCCACGGAAAGCGCTTGCGCGCTATTTTCAGCTCCTGCGGGCTGAAGTAATCCGAGAACTCCGGATTGGACAGCAGTTCACAGAGACTTTTATGGTCGAATTCGCCGAACACCGTGGAGACCACCTGATTGCGCGCGAAAGCGGTCTCAATCCCCTCTACGGAACCGCCGTGAGTTTTAATGGAAACCACTTCCTCCAACTGGAAATCGCGGTAGAGCACGTCCACCGGTTTCTCCTTCAAATACAGCGTGCCGTTGCGCTTCTCGATCTCCCGCGGATCCCCCACCTGAGCCGAAATCCCCTTCTGCTCGAAATAGGCCGCGATACAGGCAAACTCGTCACAGCCGCCGAGCACCGCCTCTCGGCGCTCAATCATGCCGATCCGGCAGGAATCCCGCTCGATGGCCCGCGCGTGGGCCTGGAGCTCCTGCAGCAGCAGCTGGCGGTAATCGGCGGGCGCGGCCCAGCCGATCTCCGGCAGGACTTCCTTCAAACGAGGCAGCATCTGCTCTTCCAACAGCTCCGTCGCCGCGGGGATCAGATGGATGCAGCCGACGCCGACCCCGTTCAACTCGATGATCTTAAAATCGCCGAACTGGTTCTCGGGCTGGTCGCCCAGGTTCGTGTCGAACCGCTCGAAAACGGTCTGGGGCCGGGGCATGCCGTTGGGACAGCTGGACTTAAGCCATTCCAGCTCGCTCTCCCGCAAAGGAAGGATCGCCTGAAGACGCGGGTCCTCGAAATATTTGGCCAGCACCCGGTTGACGGTCCGCCGGATCCCCCGGAAAAGACCGGTGAGGTATCGGGCCACCTCCGGGGTGAAGACCCACGGGTTGAGTGCTACGGGGACCATCTCTTCCCCCTTCTCTGTTTGAAGAAGGAGACCCTTCGGTTTGGAAGCGGCTCGCAGGGCCTGTGCGGCCTCTTTCAGAACCGCCTCCGGCAGCCGCTCCACGCAAGAGCGCGCTGCTTCTGAAAGCTTCACTCCCCGAGAACTTTTACCAGAACCCGTTTTCGCCGCCTCCCATAGGGTTCATCTCACCGGCCCTCTGCGGCGGGACGCCCGGCAAAGACGCTGGATTTTCAGCGTCTTCATCAGTCCCAAGCTCCTACGTAATAGTTCCTGGGCCAGGCCTGCTCCTTCAATTTTTCCAGCACAGCCGCCTGAAAGGACGGCCCCGGCACCGCCGCGATATTGGCTTCCACGTTCTTGATTTTCCGCATGCCGGGAATGACCGCGGAGACCGCCGGGTGGCCCAAAATGAATTTCAGCGCGAGCGCAC
>CAZKNC010000180.1:0-3472 GCA_964553935.1 uncultured Planctomycetia bacterium
AGGATAGCGCGAGTTTGCACTTCCCCGTCGATCGCCGCGTAGCAGAGCAGCCGGCCGGCTTCTCGGTAGAAACGGGTCCGGAACAGCCGGCGACCGATCGCCAAACTCTTTTTCTGCCGGGAGGATGGGGATTGCGCGTGGAGGCGTTTCAGGACAATCCGCCGAATGGTTTCCTTCTGTTTCATGGATGGCGTCCGATGCAGAATAGCACAGCCGCCTTCAAAAAGCCAACGGCCCTGTTTCCTCGCGAAACAGGGCCGTTTTACTCAGCGCCGGCAACTGGCTGCCCTCAAGGGGCCCTCTAGCTTTGCGCCCCCGCCTTTCGACGGGTTTGCTCTGACGCAGGCTGAGTTGGCAAGTCCACTACTATAGATACACGACGCTGATGAAAAATGACAAGGGCCGTTAAAAAAAATCCAGCGTACTCGTGGGATATTAAAAGTTTTTCGGAATTGCGCTTTCAGATGTGGAACGTGTAGCGGTGCTGAATCGGGGTGACCGCTTCGTCCCGCATCTGCTCCGCGAGAGTCTGAAGGGTGGCGGCCGCCAGCGTCGTGCGAACCGCTTTTTCAACTTGCTGCCAGATCGATTTAGCGGGATCGGCAGCTCCATTTTTCTCTGGAAGGACCTGCCGAGAACGCGCCGTTTGGAACAGCTCAAAGATCTCTTGAACGGAGATCTGATCCGCCGGACGGCGGAGCCGATAGCCGCCGCGCGGCCCCCGCTCCGCCGTAATGAATCCTTTGCGGCGAAGCTGGTTGAACAGCTGTTCCAAGGAAGGAACCGGGATCGATTGCCGACGCGCGATCGCGGCGACCGTCACGGGACCGGTGCCCTGGTGCAGAGCCAGATCCACCAGCGCTTTCAGCGAATACTGAAACCGGGAGTTTGGACGCATGCGGCTTAAAACTCCTCGAAATAAGGATCGAGACTCAAATACCGCTCGCCGGTGTCCGGCAGAATGACGACCACCCGCTTGCCCGGTCCTAATCGCTCCGCCACCCGAAGAGCTGCCCAGACCGCGGCACCCGCGGAGATTCCGGCCAGGATCCCTTCTTCTTTCGCCAGCCGGCGGGCCATGGTGTAGGCGTCCATATCCTCTACCGGGATGATCTCGTCAATCAGGGATTGGTCCAGCACCTCGGGGATAAACCCGGCCCCGATTCCCTGAATGCGGTGGTGTCCGGCTGGTTTCCCGGAAAGTACCGCCGACGACATTGGCTCTACCGCCACCACGCGCAGGGCCGGGTTTTTCTTTTTTAAAACTTCTCCCACGCCGGTGATCGTCCCGCCGGTGCCGACCCCCGCCACAAAAGCGTCGATCTCTCCATCCGTGGCGCGAAGGATCTCCTGTGCGGTGGTCTGCCGGTGAACGCGTGGATTGGCCGGGTTGGCGAACTGAAGGGGCATGAAAGCGCCCGGGATCCCGGCCACCAGCTCCCGAGCTTTTTTGACGGCCCCGGCCATCCCTTCCTGAGCCGGCGTGATCACCACCTCAGCGCCGAACCGCTCCAGTAAAGAAACCCGTTCGGTGCTCATCCCCTCCGGCAAGGTCAGAATCAAATGGTAACCGCGTACGGCCGAGACCATGGCCAAGCCGATGCCGGTGTTTCCGCTGGTCGGCTCCACGATCGTCCCGCCCGGCTTCAGAAGACCTCGGTTTTCGGCGTCCTCGACCATCGCGAAAGCGATCCGATCCTTGACCGACCCGCCCGGGTTGAAGGATTCCACTTTCCCGGCGATCGCGGCCATCGCCGGCGTGACCACTTTGGTCAGCTCCACCATCGGCGTGTCGCCGATCAGCTCCAGAATCGATTGCGCAATCCGTTTGGTCATCGGGAGTCCTTAAAGGGCGCGAACCGCCGAAGCGTGAGCGCGCAGTGTTTTCTCCAAATCCGAACCGGTCATGGCCGTCGACAGGAACCAGGCCTCGTAGGGCGAGGGCGGCAGGTACACCCCCTGTTGCAGCATGCGGCAAAAATACCGGGCGTAGCGGCCGCTGTCGCTGGACCGCGCGTCCGCCGCGTTTCGAATCGGGCGATCGGTGAAAAACAGGGTCAGCAGACCGGCCGCGTGGCTGGCTCGGGCCGGAATACCGGTCTGGTGCGCCAGCAGAACCAGCCCTTTAGCCAGCTCCGCGGTCTTTTTCTGCAGCCGTTCGTAGGTGCCCGGCCGGCGCAGCTGTTGAAGCGTCGCCAAGCCGGCGGCCATGGTGACCGGATGCCCGGAAAGCGTTCCGGCCTGATAGACCGGCCCCGCCGGAGCGATCCGCTGCATCAGGTCCCGGCAGCCGCCATAAGCACCGACGGCAAATCCACCGCCGATCACCTTGCCCAAGATCGTCAAATCCGGCTTCACCCCGCTGGCCGCCTGCGCGCCGCCATAAGCCACTCGGAACCCGGTAATCACCTCGTCAAAAATTAAAAGCGTACCGGCCCGCCGGGTCAGTTCCCGAAGGGTGAGCAGGAACCCGATACCCGGCGGAATGACGCCGATGTTGGCCATCACCGGCTCGACCAGGACGCAGGCCAATTCTTTCCCATGGCGCTGGAACGCATGCTCGAGAGCGGCGGGATCGTTGAACGGTACGGTGATCGTCTCTCGCGTCACCGAGTCCAGGACTCCCGGAGTCCCCGGCAAGCCCAGCGTGGCCAGGCCCGAGCCGGCCTGCGTCAGCAGCGCGTCCGAATGCCCGTGGTAAGCGCCGTCGAACTTCAAAATTTTTCGGCGTTTGGTTGCCGCGCGGGCCAGCCGAATGGCGCTCATCACCGCCTCGGTGCCGGAAGAGACGAACCTCACCTGCTCGATCGAAGGAATCGCCTCCGTGATCACCCGCGCCAGTTCCGTTTCGGCGCAAGTCGGCGTCCCGAAAGTCGTTCCATTCTTTAGGGCCCGCTCGACTGCGCGAAGAACCGCGGCAGGCCGGTGGCCCAGAATCCCCGCCCCCCAGGAACCGACGAAGTCCAGATAGCGCCGGCCTTCCACGTCCCACAGGCAGGGTCCCTCTCCGCGGCGGACGAAAAACGGATGTCCCCCGACCGCCCGAAACGAGCGGACCGGGGAGTTGACCCCGCCGGCCAGGTACTTCTGCGCCTCTTTCCAACAACCAGCGTTGGTCACGTTACGAGGCGCATTCCCCCTTGCCCACTTCCAGCTTGAACTCGCCGGCCGCGCCCAGGTCCTCATACATCTCCGGCTTTTCCGCAAAAGGCGGCAGGGTTCGATAAGGGTCGAGCTCCTTCTTCAGCCGGTCCGCGCCCGCTCGCTCGGCCCACGTTCGGAATCGCTCGCCGGGCTGGCGCTCGCTGCGGTAGAGCTCCAGCAGCTTGCGCGCGGCTTCCGGAACCCGCTTGGCCGGAACCATCCCGAGCCGCAGGCCGAACTCCGCCAGCCCCCCGCGCGTCCCTCCTCCCACAAACACCGTGCAGTGTGGAACGGTGTGGCCGTCCAATACGCTCGAAGAGCCGTTCGA
>CAZKNC010000181.1:0-3471 GCA_964553935.1 uncultured Planctomycetia bacterium
CAGGGAATCCTTCAAACGGAGTGGCCGGGGCGCTGTCAGCTTTTCCCGGGAGATCCCCTGATTCTGCTGGATGGAGCCCAAACCCAGGAATCGGCGCGGGCACTGCGCGCGACGGTCGAAGAACTTTTTCCGGAGCGGCCGGTCACGTTGATTGCCGGGTTTTCAACCGATAAAGATCTGGAAGGGATTGCGGAGGTTTGGGGGCCCTGGGCCAGCCGCGTCCTCTTAACGCGGGCGGATTCCGCGCGAGCCGAACCGGTGGAAAAACTTCTGCCCCTTTTTGAAAAGTTCCAACCTCGGCTGGAAACCGCTCCTTCCGTGAAGGCCGCTTTGTGTCGTGCCCGCGAAACGGCCGGTCCCGAGGAGATCCTGGTTGTCAGCGGCTCCCTGTTCGTCGTGGCGGAAGCGTTCGCCCAGCTAAGCCGGGGCCGGTTTCTTCCGCCGTTGCCGTCCGAGGAACAATGCGGCGCCGATCACCCCGGAAAGCAGAGGGATCAGCGCGCAGATCAGTGAGAGAGAGATGGCTTCATGGCCGGAGACGCCGATTCGGCCCAGGAAAAGAACCGTGGCCCATTCCCGGATTCCCCAGCCGTTCAGAGAAACCGGCACCTGCGAGATGGTCATGATCATCGGGACCACGAGAATCAGATACATCAGCGGCACCGGCATGCGCAGGGCTTTAGCCGCCGCGGCGTACAGCAGGATGGCCAGAACTTGGATCGTGAGGGTCACCGCCAGCGCTTTCAAAAGTCTTGCCGGATGAAGGACATAGTCCCGCAGTGTTTCTTGGAACTGTTTGGCATGCGATTGGAGCTGGCCCAACCCGATTTTCCCGAACGGCCGCAGAAGCGTCCGCAGCAGCCGGCGGGATCCCAGCACCGAAAACGTGACGGCCACCAAGAGGCAAAATCCGATGAAGGTCGCGCGGATCATCGGGTCTTCCCTCGCGGTGGGAAGCGCCACCCATGCCGCCAGCGCGAAGCTCAGGAACCCGACCAGGCCCAGGAGCCGGTCCACCAGGATGGAGGCCAGCGCCCCGCGCCATTCCCCGGTGATTTTGATCAGGTCGTAGCCGCGGATGACGTCTCCCCCCACCGTGGTGGGCAAAAACGTATTGAAGAACGACCCGACGAAAAAGGAATTGGCCAGCATCGGAAGTTTCAAACCGGGATGAGCCGGAACCAAAAATCTCCAGCGCAGAATGCAGCCGGCCTGCGAAGCGAAAAAAACGCCCACGGTCATCACCAGCCAAAAGCGGTCCGCGGAACCCAGCGTTTGCCGGACCTCGGCCGCGTCCACCTTCCGGAAGATCCACCAGAAGGCGAACAGGGTAATGCCGGTCCTGAGCAGGAGGGTCAGGGCCGTTTTCCAGCGGGGGGTCATCCGTTCGGCCTCTTGTTAATGTAATCGTCGAACGTGATTTTTCCCTCGGTTTCCTGCCGCAGGAGCCGGATCCTGTCCGCGAAATAAGGGTGCGTTCGGAAATAAGAGAACCGGCGCATCGGCTGTTTGAAGGTGTGATCCCTCAGCCGTTCCATGAATGTGATCGCCGCCGAGGGGTTAAAGCCGGCCTCTTTAAGATACTTGGCGCTCAAGCGGTCCGCCTCCAGCTCGTCCGCCTGGGAATACTCCAGCAGCAGAGAGGCAAAAGCCAGATCCATTCCTTGCCGGGTCCGCCCATCGACGGCGCCGCTTCCCACGGCGAGAATCTGCAGGGCCTGCAGGCCCACGGCCGCCTGGATGCGCTTCACGGTGTGCTTGGCGACGATGTGTCCCACCTCATGGGCCAGCACCGAGGCCAGCTCATCATCGCTCCGGGTCAGCTCCATCAGCGATTGCGTCACATAGACGGGGCCTCCGGGCAGGGCGAAAGCGTTGGGTTGATCCTCCTCCGGCATCTGAACGATGGTGAACCGATAGGAAAGATCCTTCCGGTCGGAAACGGCGGCGATCCGGGCGCTGACCCGATCCAGCTGTTCCAGCAGTTTGGGATCCCGGATCACGGTAAACTCTTCCTCCACTCGGCGTGAAACCGACTGGCCCATGGCGATCTCTTTTTCCGTGGAGATGAAAAGAGTTTCCTGCTGTTCGGTGCCGGGGTTGTAGCTGGTGGTGGCGCAGGCGGACAACCCTAGAAGATAGAGCGTAGTAAGTAGTGAATAGAGAGTAATGAATCGTTTCCGGCGCATAAAGAACAGTGTCCCATAGAGGGAAAATTCCCGCAAGAGCGGAGAAAATCCGGCGGATAACCCAATAATTAGTCGTTATGAAAATTATGATATAAAAATTGAATATAGCTCAGGAAGCAGGTAAACTTTAAGTATTCTTCCCAATGATGAAGCTTAAAAGACCATTTTCAGGCATTCTCTGCGCCATACTGCTTTGGCCGAATCCGGTGTACGCCCTCCGGGCCGAACATTCCGACTCCCAACAGGTCCATGCCGCACTCGAAGAATCCCTCTCCGCCGGGGTGGAGGAAGAGCCGGCGGAATTGGCCGCGGTACCGCAGCGGCTGCCAAGAGAGTTGAAAACGATGGTGAAGGAAGCCGGCTTCCCGATCCGGTTTCTGGGCGGGTTTGATCAGACGGAGCTTTTCAGTGAGAAGACTGACACATTTATCCCGGGTGTTCAGACCCTCAGTCACGGCGTTTACCGCTTGGCTGAATCGACACGCTATCAGGTGGTTCCCGCCGGGGAAGACCGGTTTCGTTTTATCCTGACCGGGAACGATCCCGGCGCCGGCCTTCCGGCCGACTTTACATTCACCGCGCCGGCATCCTGGTTTGAAGGACATGGCACGGAGCCGCGTTCTTTTTCGGTTGAGGAAGCGATGGGGATTATTCGGCGGAGGTTTCATGGGTGGGGAAAGAGATTCCTCTCCACGATTCTGTTGTCGGACGATATTGTTCTGGCGACCCCATTTCCCGATGGAGGATCGCTGCTCCAGTCGATGGCGGTCCGCGACATCTCCGCGGCGGAATTGGGGACGGTTTTTCTGCTGCAGCAATTCCGGCGTGCCGCCGGGTCCATCACCGGCACGGAAGCCCTGACCGCTCTTCTGAATCACCTGCGCGGTTCCTCGGAAGCGGAGGGTCGGCCGGCTTACGAGCCGCTGGTGGGCTACATCAACCACCTGCTGACGAACCGGGGGAACAACCCGCGGCAGGCCGCCGGAGGGCCCGCCCTCTCCGGCATTCAGGAGATCGATGACCAGAAAGGGATTGAGATCTGGTCGGTGAAGGAGGGGTCGGTTTCGCTGGTTTTCCGGGTGAAGGTCCATCTGAAAGACCGGCCTCCCATTTATCTGGCTGTGAACGTCGCTAAGGACACGGCCGAAAGCAGCCGGGTCATGGAATCGGCGCACGCTGAACTTCAGGGCTATTACCAGATGGATCCCCGGTCCGTCATGGAACCTCGGGGGCAGGGGTTCGGTGTGGTCCGGAACTCCAGGGGTCAGGAAATGAAAGTGGG
>CAZKNC010000182.1:0-3416 GCA_964553935.1 uncultured Planctomycetia bacterium
GTCATGGCCGCCTCCACCGCGGTGTACGGTGATATCTGGCAAGTGGTAAGCTTCAGCCTGTACGGGGCGAGTCTCGTCACGCTCTTCACCGCTTCTCTGCTCTTTCATGCGGTCCAGGAGCTGCGGGTCAAGCGGTTCTTAGAGATCGTCGACCAGTCGGCGATTTACCTGTTGATTGCGGGCACCTACATGCCGTTCACGCTGGTGACGCTACGGGGAGTCCTGGGCTGGAGCATGTTCGGCGTGATCTGGGGGCTGGCGCTGGCGGGCATTCTCATCACCTGGCTGATCCCTGCGGAGAAACTCAAGCTGTTCTCGAGCTTGTCGTATCTCGCAATGGGCTGGCTGATCGTGATCGGCGCCCGCCCCCTGCTGGAGCGGCTGCCGCTGGCGGGCATCCTATGGCTGGTCGCGGGGGGCCTGTTCTACAGCGTCGGGGTACCGCTATTCTTCTTCAAGAAAACGCCATACGCTCACACCGTCTGGCATCTGTTCGTGCTGGCCGGCGCCGTTTGCCACTACATCGTCGTGCAGTTCTACGTGATGCGGATCCTGACTTAGTGCGTGTTAGTGCGGGGCTTCGGGCGGCTTGCCGTAGACCGCTTCCCAGCTTCCGAAGATGGGAGCTGGCGGATCGTTGCGTCTCACCACCGCCGGAAGATCCGACCTCTGCTGCTGCGGAGTCGATCCAGTCGCCGCGGGAGCGTGGACACGGCATTCATGCGGAAACTTCAGATTGCACTCGATGTTCGGCTTGCGGAGTTCCGGGTTCATCAGCTGGTGGATATCCATCTTCATCGCGTCGCGGGAGTAGGCGGCGATGTCGAGGATCTCCGTATCCATCCGGATCGCGTCCTCCGGACAGACTTCCACGCAGTAGCCGCAGTAGACGCAGACACCGAGGTCGATGTCGAACCGAGTCGGATATTTTTCAACATTCGGGTCCGGGTGCTCTCCGGCCACAATGGTGATGCACTTGGCCGGGCAGACGGTCTCGCACAGCATGCAGCCGACACAGCGGGGTGTTCCCTCTTCCCGGACCGTCAGCCGGTGCCGCGTGCGCAGGCGGGGGCTGAGCGGCCGTCTTTCTTCCGGATAGGAATAAGT
Organism: uncultured Planctomycetia bacterium; assembly: GCA_964553935.1. Lineage (GTDB taxonomy): Bacteria > Omnitrophota > Gorgyraeia > 1-14-0-20-64-10 > 1-14-0-20-64-10 > CAZKNC01. The sequence continues at coordinate 1,108 of CAZKNC010000182.1, forward strand.
GACCGCCGCCGGCTTATTCTTAAGCAGACCGATGGTGTGTGCCGCATGCAGGAAAAGGTTCCCGAAAAAGTGCCGCGAGGTCAGCGCCAATCCCCGGACGATTTCCGGCAGGTAGATCCTCTCCCAGAAGTTGAGTTCCCGTTTTCTCTGCATCATCTTAAAACACCGTGATCGCCACGGCGGTGACCACCACGTTCGCCACCGCGATCGGAAACAGGTAGTTCCAGCCCAGCCGCATCAGCTGGTCGTACCGGAACCGCGGCAGAGTCCAGCGGATCGCCATGAAGAGCCAGCAAAAGGTCAGGACTTTGATCGAAAAAGAGGCCACGCCCAGCAACGAGTAGGCCATGCCGCTCACCGGAATGCTCGCCCCCCACGGGAAATGGAACCCGTCGGTGAACAGGTACGGCACCTGCCAGCCGCCGAAAAAGAGCGTGGTCGCCAAGCAGGCGACCAACACCGTCTCGATGAAGTCCGTCATGAAAAACATGCCGAACTTCATGCCGCTGTATTCCACGAAATAGCCGATGATTTCGCTCTCGCCTTCGGGCAGGTCGAACGGCACCCGCTTGGTTTCAGCGAGCGCGGCCGTGACGAAAACGATGAACGCCACCGGCTGAAGGACCACACCCCAGAGCGGGATTCCGTGCCAGGTCCGGCCCTGGGCCCGCACCATCTCCTGCAGGTCCAGCGTGCCGGTTACCAGCACCATGCCGACGATCGCGATGCCAAGGCAGATCTCGTAGGAGATCATCTGCGCCGAGGCCCGCATGCCGCCCAGCAGCGCGTAGTTGTTGCGGGAGGCGAACCCGGCCAGAATCACCCCGTACACCCCCAGCGAAAGCATGGCGAAGATGTACAGAAGCCCCACGTCGATCTTGGCCACCTGAAGCTCGATCATTCGGCCGCCGACCATCAGCCGGTCGCCGAACGGGATCCCGGCGAACGCAACCAGCGCGAAGAAGACCGACAGAAAAGGAGCCAGCGTGTGCAGGAACCGGTCTCCCTGCTTCGGGATAAAATCCTCTTTGGTAAACATCTTGATCGCGTCCGCCAGCGGGTGGAACAGGCCGAGGATCCCCAGCGGCTTCAAGAGCCAGTTGATGGGAGCGGCCCATTTCCACGGCAGGACGATCATGGCCCGGTTGGCGCCGATCCGGTCCTGCATGATCGCCGACTGCTTGCGCTCAATCCAGGTGTGGAGCCCTGCCAAATTCAATACACCAAAGAAAACAATCCCGGCCAGGGTTAACTTTATGAGGAAAAATTCAAGGCCGATCATGGTGAGCCCGTCGAACCATGACCGGTTCGTGCTTCGACATGCTCAGCACGAACGGTCGCTCCCTGCAGTCCCAATTTCTCATACGTCATCCCCGCAAAAGCGGGGATCTCTTTGCCGATCGCCGCGAATGTTTCCGCCGGCGTCTTGACGCCGATCTCCACGCCGACCCTCCGGGCCAGATCCAGAATGACCTCCCCTTCCGGCCTCGCCTCCGCAAGAGGCGGGAAGGCCTTGAGGAAGCGCTGAACCCGGCCGTGGCAATTCACGAACGTCCCCTCTTTTTCGGCGTAGACCGCGCTGGGCAGAATCCAATGGGCGTAGCGGGCGGTTCCGTTCTCGTTGGAACCCTGAAAAATGAATTGGCAGAGTTTTTCGGACAGCTGTTTGACCTTCTCTTCTCCGAACAACTTAACCAGATCATGGCCGAATACCCAGAGAGCTGTTATTTCTCCCTTCAGCGCCTTCTCAATCAGGGTCGCGGCGGGCGTCTCGGCCAAGCCAAGCAGTTTCGTTCCGGCCGTATTGGGGTTCTTGTCCGCCTTGATCAGGAAATGGTCGCTGGTTCCCGGTTTCTCCGGCACGTTGGACGTCACCTGTGAGATCCCCATTCCTTCCTTGAAAATCTTCCGGATCAGGAACAGCTCCTCGCAGCTCAACTGCGCGGAGGGAAGAACGGCCGCCGAGGATTGCTTCCCTTCCAACCTGGCGCCGCTCAAACCGGCCGCCAGCTCGGTCAGCGCCTTTTCCCAGGAAATCTCCGTACCCCGGTACGAAACTTTGCGAAGGCGCCCTTCATCGATAAATTTGTAGCCGTACCGGCCTTCATCGCACATCCACCATTGGTTGACCTCCGGATTGACGCGCGGTTTCACCCGCATCACCCGAGCGCCGCCGGCCAGGTGCGGCCGGTCGGTCACGAAGTGGAGTTCGGTGTTGCAGCCCTGCGCGCAGCCGTTGCAGACCGAAGGAGAGGTGGAGAGATACCAAACACGCGCCTTGAACCGGAAATCCCGGTCGGTCAGCGCCC
>CAZKNC010000183.1:0-3381 GCA_964553935.1 uncultured Planctomycetia bacterium
GGTTCAACAACGTGAAGGTGCCCAAGGAGAACATTCTCTGGGGATTGGGGCGGGGGCTGAAGCTGGCGCTGATGACGCTGAACACGGGGCGGCTGACCCTGCCGGCCGGATCGATCGGCGGGGCCAAGCGGTGTTTGGAGATTGCGCGGGAATGGTCGGTCGAGCGCAAGCAGTGGGGCAGTTCGATCGGCGAGCACGAGGCGGTCGCTTCCAAGCTGGGCTGGATGGCGTCGCACCTGTTCGCCATGGAAAGTCTGACCTGGCTGACGTCCGCGTGGGCCGACCGGGGGGACCTGGACATCCGGATCGAAGCGGCGATGGCCAAGCTGTTCTGCACCGAATCGGCTTGGGCCATCGTGGACCACACCATGCAGATCCGAGGTGGGCGGGGCTATGAAACGGCGCTCTCGCTCAAAGGGCGGGGGGAGAAGCCGCTTCCGGTGGAGCGGATTTTCCGGGATGCCCGGATCAATCTGATCATCGAGGGGACCAGCGAGATCATGCGGCTGTTCCTGGCGCGGGAAGCGCTGGACCCGCATCTTCAGCGGGCGATGGCGGTGCTTCTTCCTAAATATAAGGGACCGCAGCGGCTGAAGGCGGCGCTCAAAGCCGCTCTCTTTTATGCGGCGTGGTATCCGATGCTGTGGATCCCTCGACTGCCGCTCGGAGCACCCGAAGGGCTCCCGAGTTCTCTGCATGGACATTGGTTTTTTATCGAGCGGCAAAGCCGCCGGCTGGCCCGGACCTTATTCCACCAAATGGCGGTTCATCAGCAGAAGCTGGAGAAACGGCAGATGGTGCTGTTCCGGCTGGTGGATGCCGGCGTAGAGCTGTTCGCGATGTCCGCGGCGCTGTCGCGGGCGGCGATGCTGGCCCAGCAGGAAAAGACGGCGAACGCCGTGGAGTTGGCGGACCTCTTTTGCCGGTACTCGCGCGAGCGCGTTCGGACGAGTTTAAGCGGGCGGGGCGCTTCCGCCGACCGGCCCGTCTATCGGGCGGCGCAAAATCTTCTCAAGGGGCGGTACAATTGGCTGGAGGAGGGAATCGTCGCATGAACTCGTTTCAGGCGGTTGGGAAAGGATTGGATCTGACGCGGCGGCTGTGGCCGGCGATTTTCGCGTATCTTTTGGTCTTCAGCAGTTTTGGAGCGGCTGCCACGATCCTTCTTCCGTTTCAGGTGGTGAACGGCCAGGTGAGCGTGCCGGCCCCGGCGAATCCCGCCGATGCGGTGAGCCGGCTGGTGATCGCGCTGGGCATCTACTTCGGCCTGATCGCCTTTTCAGTCTGGCTGCTGGGCGGCGTGCTGGCCGGCTGTAAGGAAATTCTGGAGAAGCGAGTTTTTCCGGCGGGCGAGCTGTTCCGGGCGGGGGCCGCTCGAGTGGGGGCGCTGTTCACCTGGGCGATGGCTTTTATCGCCGTTTGCATTTTGGCGGGGATCTCGGCGGCCTCCGTGCTGGGTTTCATCGCGGCCGCCACGGGGCAGGCCCAAGCCATGAGCTCGATGGCGGCGGCCGGTTTTTCAACGGCGGCACTCGGGTTCGGGTTATTCCTGCTCTATTCACCGGCGGCGATCGTGGACGACTCCATCGGTGTTTGGATCGGATTCCGCGAGTCGTTCCAGTTCGTCAAGCGCCATGGAGCGCAAACGATGCTGTTGGTGTTCCTGGTGTCGTTGATCGGCGCCTTGGTCTGGTGGTTCGGCGTGCTGGTGCTGGCGCGCGCTGTCGGGGCGATTCGGGAGTCGATGGGGGTCCCACCTTTCGCCGCCGGATGGCCGGTCTTCTTCTTCGGGCTGGTCAACGGACTGCCGCAGGCCTTTTTGTCGGTTTTCATTCCGGCGTCGCTGTACGCCTATTACCACGGGAGTAAAGAGTGATGGTAACCCCTGAGCAGGTGCGCGAAGCGCTGAAGGAATGCTACGACCCGGAAATCCCGGTGAATATCGTCGACCTGGGACTGATCTATAACATTGAGGTCAGCCCCGAAGATGAAGTCCTCGTCACCATGACATTGACCACGCCCGGCTGCGGCATGGCCCAGCAGATCGCGTATCAGGCCAAGGCCCGCGCCAAAGCGGTGCCCGGCGTGAAGGATGCGAAAGTCACCGTGGTGTGGGAGCCGCGCTGGGATCCCAGCAAAATGTCCGACGAGGCCAAGAAAAAACTCGGCATGGCGTGATATGAGCGGCATCCAATCGAAACTTTTAAAGAAAAATCGGGAAGAAATTCTTTGGTTATCTCAACGGATGAAGCCTGAAAAACGGCTTCTCGCCTACCTGCAGCATTCTCAGCTGATCCGCCGAATTTACGACGCGGGTCTTCGGTACCGGCGGCGCGGCGCTTCATCTGCCAGGAAGAAAGCTCTTCCATAGTGGCACAAGCCAAGGCGCCGGGCCAATCCGCCCTTCTTCTGTTGGATGTGACCGCCGTTCTGAATAAGCGCCGCGTCCCCTATGCCATTGTCGGTGCTTTCGCGGCTTCTTTTTACGGAGTAGTGAGGGCGAGTATGGACGCGGATGCCGTTGTTTCCCTGCGGCCGACCGGTGCGGATGTTGAAACCCTGAAGCAGGAGTTCCAAAAAGCCGGTTTCAAAACCGTCTGCAGAAGAGGAGACGTGGGAGACCCGATTGGCGCCGTACTGAATATTGAGGACCGTTTTGAAAATCGGGTGGATTTACTGGTTCATGTCCGCGGGATGGAAGAGGATGTTTTCAGCAGGGCGGTTGAGACCCGGTTTATGGGCAGAACCATTCGCATGATCGGTCCGGAAGATTTTGTCGCCATGAAAATCTTTTCGGGCAGCCCGAAAGACTTCAGTGATGCGGTCGGCGTGCTGAAGATTTCCGGGAAACAGCTCAGTCGACCGCTGTTGAAAAAACTGTCCCGCGGCTACGGCAAAAGCACTCTGCATAAGCTGGAGTCCTTGCTGAAACAGCTTTAAAGGGATCGCCTTAGTTCGGCTTCCGCGTCCACTTCGTCCCGGTTGATCAGGCGCAGCAGCCGGGACGATTTTTCTTTTAAGCCGGTTCCGGCCACCGGGGAGGTGGTGAGCGCCCGGGCCAGCTGGACGGTCATCCGGAGATAACGGATCATTTCCCCCTCGGCCGCGTCGGTCATTTCCACTACTTTTTGAAACGCCGCGCCCCGAATCCACCGCTCCATTCCCATCGACAGATGAAACGCCGGCGCTTTCGTGAGCGGCGAAACCCGCAGGCGCCGCTCTTCCTGATGGATGCGATTCAGAATTTCATAGGCCCGTTCGGCCATCCCGCGGATGCGATGCGGGACGCGGGCCGGCGGCGTTCCGCGGCGCGGTTCGTAGACCAGCGCCAAGAGCAGGATGCCCAGATCGACCTCATCCAGCGAGTCCAGCAGGCGGGAT
>CAZKNC010000184.1:0-3369 GCA_964553935.1 uncultured Planctomycetia bacterium
CTTTTGTGGCAACAATGAGGAAAAGGTTATCGATTCCCGGGAAGCGCCCGATGGCGCCTCCATCCGCCGCCGCCGGGAGTGCGAGTCCTGCAAGCGCCGGTTCACCACCTACGAGCGGCCGGAAGAATCGCCTCTGCTGGTGGTGAAGCGGGACGGCCGGAGAGAGCCGTTCGACCGGAAGAAAATCCTCAGCGGCGTGCTCAAGGCCTGCGAGAAGCGCCCTGTCTCGGCGGAGCAGATGGAACAGCTGGTCGATGAGGTGGAGCGGGAGCTCCGGCAGGAGTTCGAGAAGGAAGTCCCTTTCACCCAGGTCGGCGAGCGGCTGATGCGCCGGCTCCATGAGCTGGATGAAGTGGCCTACGTCCGCTTTGCTTCGGTCTACCGCTCTTTCAAAGACATCAACCAGTTCATGAAAGAACTCCGCGACCTCCTCAGCAAAAAACAGTCGTAGGTCGGGCCGCCCTCGCTCTGGGAAGGCCGGCCGGGCAACACTCGCGACGCCCCAGCGAGGCGTCGCTTCGCTCGACGCTCAGCCTCGTTCTCCCCGCCATTCCATCAAAACCATAAGGAATGCGGGGAACCGTGCCCGCTCGGCTTCGCGACGTGCCCGGTCCGGCCTCCCCCTCGCGGGGCTTGGCCAAGGTTGTCTTAGCTACCTTTTCAATTATCTCAGGTCTAAAATGGGTTGAATCCGACACGTCCGGAAATGGTACCGATGACCGCTGGGTTAATCCAGGCCTGGCATGCTGGAAACGGTACTAATCCCTAATTCGAAGTAGAGGTAACATCTGAAATATGCAAGTATCCGTGTATTCTACGAGAAATCTTACGACAGCCTCTGTTGTTACAGGGCTCGGCTTCGGAAGCTTGCTAAACTTTCTCCCTCCATGGATTACCGTAGCGGTTATATCTTTCGGCTTGCTCATATATCTATGGGAATTCTTGAGAAATTTCTACGGACGTGGAATGAAAATACTGGTGATGTTCGTAGGATTCCTTCTCGCCGTCTCAGCCTGTCTTTATTTTCCAAATAAGATGCTTCAGGGAGCAATCGACAAGCAAATTCCCTCAGACGAATGGACCAAAGCCCCCCTGAACATAAAAGAAAAAATATTTCTGTATGAGCGATATGGGGGCGAATGGCAAACCTCCAATAAAGAACCAATCGTTTTTACGAGCGACGAAGCAGTTCTTAGAAATAAATTTGCTGAGGAGAAGGTTTATCGATTCACCCCTATGATCTATAACAAAAACGAAGGCGAAACTATTTCTGATCCGGAAATCTATATTAATCTCCCAGCCGAGCTAAAAATCATGAATCCTCGACTTTGGAGGCTTACTGATGACGTCGATGGATTGCAATACCATGCGGGTCTTCCTGAATCTAACATACCGCCGTTTTCAATGCTCGGGATCAATGAAAGCCTATTCATTGTCTTTCCAAAGCCAGGTCGATATGAAGCTAGTTATTCGATTAAAGGAACAACAAAAAAGGGTGTCGGAGTTTCTGTTGATAATCGGAAATTCTATTTCGACCTGACTAGATGAGCGATTCGGTACCGCGTATGGAGGGGATGTTCAATTCGGTACCGGATACGGAGGGGGACCCGCCACCCGCTACTGAACCCACAGCGGGCAGGCTGAATCCTCGGCGGGCAGGGGCACGTTAGCGTCGTTTTTATTTGCTCAGCTGTTTGCTGTATATGCATAAATATTGTTGAGTGGAATATTTGCCTATGCTACGCTGGCGGCATGATGAAAAAACAGGTGGTGGTGCCTGTGGAGCACGTCGAACGAAGGATTTTGCTGGTCCGGGGGCACAAGGTGATGCTGGACTCGGATCTAGCGGAGTTGTATGGCGTTCTTACAAAACGTCTGAATGAGCAGGTGCGGCGGAATATGGAACGCTTCCCGGAAGGATTCATGTTTCAGTTAACTACCGAGGAATATCGAGACTTGAGGTACCAATTTGGCACCTCAAGTCTGAGGTCGCAATTTGCGACCTCAAGTTCCGGTTACGGTGGCAGGCGCTATCTCCCGATGGTGTTCACGGAACAGGGAGTCGCCATGCTTTCCAGTGTGCTTCACAGCAAACGGGCTATTCAGGTGAACATCGCCATCATGAAAACCTTCGTCAGAATTCGGGAGATGTTGGCCACTCATCGGGATCTTGCGGAGAAGCTGGAGGCCTTAGAACGCAAGTACGACGGTCAGTTCAAAATGGTTTTCGATGCCATCCGGGAATTGGTAGCTTCCCCTCCGTCACCTCGAAGACGCATTGGATTTTATGCCTAGCAAGATGAGGGAGAAAGCTCTGCTAGAGTTTTTCTGACGGGCTTTTGAGTTTCCAGGCGGTGAGGGGCAGAATAACGGCGGAGGCAATATAGGCGATTCGCCGGATGTCCGGATCCAAATGGATCGGGATGACCGGGTTGTACAGCAGGGCGATGAATCCCACCACCCAGATCCACGGGTTGTCCTGCTTGGCGCGGTACATCGTCAGAGCAATCAGCGCGGCCACGCCGCAGACGACAATCCTGAGCAGGGTGTAATAACTGTACGGCTGGTCGTCGAGGAGTGGAATGATCAGCAGCGCCGAAGCGATCAGCGAGGGGGCAAGCAATCCTCCGGGAATCTTGTTGGCCATTTTATTTCCTCCCATTTTTTAAGAGCTTTTTCACCAGTTCCAGCGGCAGGCCCACCACGTTCGAGGTAGACCCCACCACTTTTTTCACCACCGGATCCCTTTTTTCCTGCGCGGCGTAACAGCCGGCTTTGTCGAGGTGTTTCTTGGCGCAGCGGAAAATTTCCGCGGGAGGAATCGGCCGCATGGTGACGGTGCTCACCGCGTGGGCCACCTTCTCTTTGCCGGTGGCGGCGTTGACGAGGGCCACGCCGGTCACCACTTTGTGCGTGGTCCCCTGAAGGGAGCTCAGCATCCGGTAGCCCTCGGCCAGGTCTGCCGGTTTTCCTAAAATCTGTCCTCGGTGGACCACGACGGTGTCGGCGCCCAGCACCCACCCTTCCGGAATGGTCTTCGCGACGACGCGGGCCTTGGCCAGAGCCAGTCTGCGGGCGTAGGTGATCGGGTCCAACAATCCGGGAGGCGGCTCGGAAATCCGGCTGGGGAGAATTTGAAACTGCAGGCCGATCGATTTTAGAAGCTCTTTCCGCCGAGGGCTGGCGGAAGCCAGGATCAGAGGAAGCTCACGCCCCTTTGCTTGGGCCATGCGGCTGAGGATTCGCCCGTTTGATGAGATCCTGGTACCAGGTCAGGTACGCACGAAGCCGTTTCTGGTCCAGCAGCGTTTTCTCCAGCTGGGGCCGGGCCTCCGCCAGGTAAGGAAGCGGGTTGCCCTGCGGATCCAG
>CAZKNC010000185.1:0-3322 GCA_964553935.1 uncultured Planctomycetia bacterium
CATGGTTTTATCCCGCGGCCGCTTTCACGGCGGCCACCAATTGATCCGGTTCAAACGGTTTGGAAAGCCAGGAGTGGACCTTAAGCTGGTGAAATTCCTCCTCCAGCTCTCGGATGACCCGCGTGGCGGTGAGGACCACGATCGGTGTCGACCGCAGTGCGGGGTTTTTACGGACCCGGCGGATTGCCTCCAGCCCGTCGATCACCGGCATCTTGATGTCCATCACCACCGCGTCCGGATGATGGCGCTCCAAGGCGTCCAGCGCCTCCTGGCCGTCATACGCGCGCAGGGTTTGAAACCCTTCTCCCTCCAGCAGTTCGCTGACAATCTCGGCGATGTCCCGCTCGTCGTCGACCACCAGTACCCGCTTGGGCGCCATGTCAGACCGCTCCCATCGGCGGCTGAGGCACAGCTTTCCAGGGGAGGGTGAAGGTGAAGGTGGTTCCTGTTCCCACGTTGGAAGCCACCCCGATCCGGCCACCGTGGGCTTCGACGATCCGCTTGACGAGGACCAATCCGAGGCCGGTCCCTTTGCGCTCCCGGTTGATCGGATTGTCCGCCCGGAAAAATTCGGTGAAGAGCTGAGACAGATCCTCCGGCGGAATGCCGATGCCGGTATCCGATACGGAAAGCTCCAGGTGGGTCGGTCCCGGTTTTCCGGAGATGGAAATCACTCCTTGGGGAGGGGTGAACCGGATCGCGTTGGACAGGAGGTTCACGAAAACCCGCTGGAGGTTGCTCTCGTCTGCCGGGATCGCGGGCAGTCCCTTGGGCAGGTTGTTTCGGATTTGAAGCTCCCGTTCTTTGATCTGAGGGCCCAGCAGGTCGACAACGCTTTCCACTATCCGTTCCAGGTCGATCGGCCGGATCGCCATTCCGACCCGGCCCGATTCAATCCGGGCGATGTCCAGCAGATCGGAGATGAGATTCGTGAGGTAATCGGTGTGCCGGTTGATCTTTTCCAGCCGTTCCGATTGTTCTTTCGTGACGGGCCCCAGTTTTCCGCCGCGGACCAGCGCCGTGTATCCTTTGATGGAGGTCAGCGGGGTCCGCAGTTCGTGGGAGACCGCGGAAACGAAGTCGGACTTCATCTTGTTCAGCCGAACCAGCGCTTGATTGGCTTTCGCCAGTTCCTGGGTGCGCAGCTGCACCCGCTCTTCCAGCTCGACGTACGATTTCCGGAGCGCTTCGTACAGGCGGAGATTCTCGATGGCAACCCCCACCTCGCTGGCGAGGATCGACAGGAGCTCCACGTCGCCGGTATCCAGTTTCGGATAGGGCGGGTTGGTGCCGGCCAGCAGGAAACCGTGCGCTTTCCCTTCCAGGAGGATGGGGACGACCGCGTAGGAACGCGTGGCCAGCGATTGGCTGATTCCCAGGACGGTCGCGCGTTCAATCCCTTCCGGCGAAGCGGTGACGGCCCCGGTCTTCACGTTGATTTCCTCGACGAAAAGGGGTTCCCCGCGCGCGAAAACGGGGAAGCGCAGTGATTCCGTGAGAGCGAGGATGTTGAGCTTGGCCGCTTCATCGCTCTCGAACCCGGAGTGGGAAACCACGAGCGGACGCTCCTTTTCCTCGGGATAGACCAGGCAGACGATGGCTTTCTCAAAACCCAGCGAGCTTACCACCGCGTCGGTGATGAGCCGGCACAGGTCCACCACGGACCGGATGGACAGGATCCGTTTTGAAAGCTCGTGCAGGCTGTACAGGCCGGAAAGTTTTTTGTCGAGCGCCTCCTGCGTCCGGGTGAGCTCGAGGTCGGTCTGGACGATGATCTTGGTGTTTTGATCGAGTTCCTCGCAGATTCGGCTGATCCGGTCGAGCTCCTTCTGGTAGCCGGCGAGCTGCCGGCGGCTTGATTCGTGCGTACTCAGCAGAATGACGCCGATCAGCAGCATGAACAAGCCGTAGGCGACCCGCAGGAGAGTGGTGTCGGACAGCGAGATCAGCACCAGCAGAAGGAAGCTGGCGATCACGGTCAGTTTCATGCTCAGCGTCATGTCAGTCGGCCGCGACCGCGCAGACCACGAGGGTCTCGTTGTGGAAATAGCTGAGGCCCCGGAAGCCGGTGGCCGTCAGGGGTGCCTGCTCTCCGTAATCGTAAAAACCGACAATCGGAACGGACCGGCCCACCACGCGCCGGATCGCTTCCACCTCTTCCGCCGCCCGGCGGCCGAAAAGCCGCGCGCGCGAGCAGGAGCTGAACACCAGCACGAACGAAGGAGCCCGGGGTGCCACCGCCAGGATCGCCTGCTCCGCCGCCTTGCGCGCGGCCTGCAGGGCTTTTTCCTTGCTGCCCATCATGAGACGGACCTCGCTGCCTTCGGAGATCTCTCCCGCGTAAACCAGCGAACCGGTGGAGGGATCCACCCGCAGAACGTTGCGCAGGAGGTACTCCTCCTCTCCGGGGATCGGCATGCCGAGCGGATAGACGATCGACATGTCGGCGAAAGATTCCCGCTGGAGCGTCTGAGCCGCTTTCCCGAAATAGGTCTCGTACAGGTTGGCCGCGGAATGGCCGTCCAGCTCCTGGACGATGTTGGCCAGAGCCCGCGTCACCCGCCGCGGTTTGCCCAGCGGCTGCCAGCCGTGCCGCGCCCCGATGCCCACCGCGATCGGGCCGGCCAGCAGCACGCCGGCCACGGCGTCGGTGCAGACCTTTCCTTGAAAGTACTGGAACGTCCGGGTGAAGCCGAAATCGTCGGCCGCCGATCCGCCGGCGATTGGAAAACTCAAACCCAGCACGTCCTGCACGCCGCGGATGACTTCCGCGATGTTGCCGGTAAGCCCGTCGGGAAACATCAAAAAAGCGTGCGGGGAGGTTCTTCGGGCCTGAGTCGCCCCGGAAGCAGCCGTTTGGCCGGCTTGCCGGGGATTGGCGCTCAAATGGGTTCCCAGACCGGGGGCGATCTGCAGGGTGTTGGAACGGATGGCCATCACCACGACCGATCGGCGGGCCGGGCCGAGCGAAAGAATCTCTCCGGCGGTGGAACAGCCGACCAGCGGAGCGTCCCGCGTCACCGAAGTAATCCCGCGGAGCAGGGCCTCCTGATCGAACCGGGTCGAGGCGAAAACCAGAATCAAGTCTGGGGGCTGCTGGCCCGTTTGTTCCAGGGCCTTCCCGGCTGCTTCTTGGCCGGCTCGAAAGGAATCCGGCTGTCGACTGTAGCCCACGCCCACCCAGGTCGCCATCAACTCGCAAGTATACGGTATAATACCCACTTTGTCCCCCTCATCTTCGGGCACGTGGCGGAACTGGCATACGCGCATGCTTGAGGGGCATGTGCCGCAAGGCTTGGAGGTTCAAATCCTCTCGTGCCCA
>CAZKNC010000186.1:0-3315 GCA_964553935.1 uncultured Planctomycetia bacterium
GAAACCGCCTCCCGGGCCGCCAGGTCCATCAGGCCGACGATCAAAAGCTGGACACCGGGATCCTTGGAAATGGAGGGGGCGATCTTTCGGGCCATCTTCACCATACTGCCCGGTTCCTTCCGCTCATTCTCCTGAAGCTGAAGAATCGTTTGGGCGCTGCGGAACGCTTCCCGGATGGAATAAACCACGATCCCATGCGACTCCATGGCGCCGGTACCGGTGAACGATTCGGTGACCGTGACCGCCAACGAACCGCCCAGATCCTCTATTTGAGGATCGACCCGGCCTACCTGCCCGGAATGCTCGCTCAAGACAGCCACGAACAGGGTCCCGGTCACGAGAAGCTCTTTGCTGACCTGCGCCAGCACCTGGGCAACCGTTTCTCGGGTGGCGGATCGGCCGGCAGGCAGAGAGGCGTCCAACAGTTCGGTAACTTTGTCTTCAAGACCCGCGTTCCGGAACCCATCCACCGATTCCCTTAGTGCGCTGCGCAGGTCATCCACCTGCTTCGCGGAAACTTCCTGCGTCGGGGCCAGTTCCGAGATGGCCATCACGGCCGGAGCCAGTCGGATCCGCAGGGCCTGTTCGCCGGTCAAGGGGCCGGTGGGAGGCGTTTCCCGGGCGATATCCTGGAAAACCTGGTTGGTTCTTTCCTCTTCATGGAACACGCGCAGGAGGTTCAGCCGGGCGCTGACCAGCTGGACGAATTCCCGGTCGGTCCAAATGCTTCCCTCCTGCCCCGCCGGGAGCGCAACCGTGATCCGAGTCCGTTCCTGCCGCAGAGCGTGCAGGCCGGCCACGATTTCCTGCAGGGTGGTTCCCTCATGCGATTTCCGGTAAATCTCCCGGAACTCCGGGAACGCGTCAAACAGCGCGTTCAAATCGGTCTCGGTGATCTGCGGCGCCGTCATCAGTTTCTGGAACGCTTCGTGGCCGACCACTTCGGCGGCTTTCTCCATGGTGTCGACCGCGTGCTGGCCTTCGTGCCGTCCGATTCCGTAGCCGGCCAGCCAGCCGAGCGTCTGGACTTCGCCGTTCTTCAGCACCACTTCCACGTCCGGAATCCCCGATTGAGTCACGTCGTCGTGCAGGGTCGGATCGTACGACACTCCGAACCAGCCGTTCGACGGGTTCTGCCCAGCGGCAATGTTCCGGTACCAGGATTTCCAGGCCACCGACTGCCGGGAAGTGGTCGGAGGCGTCACCTGGATGTGCAGGTCCGGGTTCTCCAGCTGTTTGGAAACCACGCCGTCCTGCAGACCGGTTCGGAACGAATCCGGAACCATCGGAGCGGCCCCTTTCATCCGGGCGGCCTCCATGAACGCAAGTGAGAGCTGTTTGACCGCGTGCAGGTTCTGGGCGCTTTCCGGCGTGGCCCGGAGCAGTTCGTCGCTCCAGTCCTCGGTCGCCAGGAACAGATCCACGAAGTTGATTGCATCCTCATCCGTCATCGTTTCCCAGGAGATGCCCCGTTTGTGGGCGATGGTGGTCACCAGGTGGAAGACCGCTCGGGCCGCCGCCACCATCGGACCCTGCTTGCCGTTGTCGGTGGAGGAAGCGAACAGCGGATGATTCTCGTTAAGGACCAATCGGCCTTGACCGTCCACGCTCACCAGGGAGAGGTCTCTCAACAACGGGATCACCGGCGCCAACCCCATCTGCTCAGCAGCTTCCAAACGATTCATGTGCTGCTGGAGCGCGCGGCCCACCTGATCACTGACACCGTCCGGAAGGACGTCGGTCCGGATTTGCTGCGCAATGGCCGCCGCCGTCTCTTCCACGAGCGGGGCGTCGCCGCGAATTTGATCGCCTTCCGCCATTGCCAGCGCATCGGCGGCCAACGGCTTGGCCAGCTCCACGGCCTGCTCCAGCGTGTCGGCCCGCCGGACCCGATCCACGCGAGCCAGCAGTTGGACGGAGCGCACCTCCCGGGCCTGTTTCCGGTCCGATCCCCAGGCGGTCTCCGCCCGATTCTCCTTGCTTTGCAAAGAGCTTTGAACGGCGCCGGCCAAGATCCTGGCGTCCCGGCCGAAGGATGGGTCGGCCATGACGGAAGGATCCGCACCCACCGTCTTCTGCAGCGCCTGCACACCGGCGGACCAAGCCACAAACTTCAGATCCTCCAGTGAAGCGGCCTCCGCGAAGAATGAAACGGCTTGGGCATCACCCGCCCCGCCGGGCCTCATCGCCCGAAGCCCGTCCACGGTCGCCAGCAATCCTCCGCTGAAGTTCCGGCGCTGATCGCCGTAAGAGAGGGTGGGGCTCACCAGCACCGCCAACGTTTCGATGGCATGCCGCTGCTGTTTCCGATCCGTCCCCGGGCGGCTTTCCATCAGCGACACGAGCGGTTCCTGGTGCAGATACTGGAGCGGATCGCTCAGCATCTCCTCCACCTGATGATCCAGCTCCCGGGCGAATTTCTCCGGATCTCCGCCGGACAAGCGCGTCGCCTCGTCCCGGACAACATCCAGCAGAGCTCGGGCGGACGGGGCGGCGGAAGTGTGGATTCGCTCAAAAGTGGCCGCGACGAGCGTTGGCTGGCCGGCGACCGCGTCCAGCACCAGGTTGCGCAAACCGCGGAACTGGGAGGACGGAAGATGCCCGAACGCCTGATGCAGCAGATGAAGCAGGACCGACTGCCACTGAGCCGGATCTTTCTCCAGGGTGTTCAACAGCAGCGTCGTCAAAAGAGCCGCTTTCTCGGCGGATTTTCCGTGGTTCTCAAGGGTTTCCCGCAGATACGCCCCCAGGTTTTTCTTCTCTTCAGCGGTCAGCGCCGCCGCGGCGGGCCCGGTCGTCGCCTGCCGCGCGGCGGAATGCCACCGGCTGAGCGGCTGAACCAGCTCTTTGCCCAAGGTGCCCAGTCCGTCGGCCAGATAGGGTGCGACTAATTCCAACAGGGCGCCGCGGTTCCGGCCTTCATCATCGGCCGTTTCAAAAGCGGCGCGGGCGAGAACCTTCAGGTCCAGGTGGAACAGGGCGCCGGGCGCCGTCTGCTGGATGGCTTGAATGGCGTTGCTCAGATGGTTGAGCATGCCGGTCAGACGCACCGACGCCGCTTTCTCCTGCGAACCCATCCGGAGATTCAAAAGACTCCGATCCGCCAGCAGGAGGAGCCAGACCCCTTCCGGCGTGATCGCCTGGGCCTTGGGATCCAGGACGCTTACCCCGAATTGTGGAGCCGCCTGCATCAGACTGCTCACCAAAATCGGCCCCTGAGGAAGCGGGCTTTGCTGGGAAGCCCTGTCCATCACCTGAACCATCCGGATCTGCCGGTCCAAATCGGCAACGATCACGCTCTCGCCCACTTTCTGG
>CAZKNC010000187.1:0-3309 GCA_964553935.1 uncultured Planctomycetia bacterium
GGCGGAATCGTATTCCGGGGCGGCGTCCTCCTCGGCGAATCGAACCGGCAGAAGACCTTCATTCACCTGCGCGCCCAGCGTCTGCAGAATCGACCGCGCCAAATCGTAGCGCCCGGTGCAGAGCGCCAATCCCGGCAAAGCGATCAGCGTGTCCCGCCCCCAGGGAGTGAACCACGGGAACCCGGCGGAAAGGTATGTTTCTCCCAGCCCGGCCACAAACGATTCCGCCGTCCAGCTCAATCGGACCGCCAGAGGACCCGCGCCCGGCGGAGTCATGTTTTGAGCCAGAACCGTCTGTGTGTTCTCCACACGGCGGCGGTGGAACGTCCACTCCGCCGTCCCTCGGCGGCCGGTCGAAGCCACAAGACAGCAGGATTCCCCTTCCTTGAGCAGAAATCTCAGCACGCCGAAGGACCAGAGATCCTCTCGGACCCTTCCCGCCGGCCGCGCGCGCGAATAAGGGGCTCCCTCCCGCTCCTCCTGGCCGTATTCGAAGTTCTTGTACCAGCAAGGGGAAGACTCCACCAGCTCGGCATTGTGATGGAGAACCAACGGGGGCAGGTCCCTATAAAGGTTCAAGGTCACCTCTCCGGGCTTCTCCAGCACGGTGCCGATCAGCTGGTCGTTCTCCCGGGAAAGATCCCGGAAATCCCGGCCGGCCGTCAGCGGACGCACCCAGAGCTCCAGCGGACCGGGGCTTCGGTGCAGCGTATAGCCGATCACCGTCGCGTTTTCTCCGGGCAGCATGAAGACCGACTTCTCCAGCAGAAAACCGGCCGCCCGGTAGAAAAAGGTCGGCCAGGGATCGACCCGGAATTCCACGAGATAGCGGAATCCTTCGGGATGGACCACGCCAACGTACTGGTTCGTGGAGAGTTCATACCGCGCTCCCGGCATGACCAGCGTTTCCTCCAGCTTGGAAAGCAGAACGGTTCTTCGAACCGGAGGATGAAGCGCGGCCGCCAGCAAACCGTGATACCGGCGGGTGTTCATCCCCAGGATCGTGGAGGAGGCGTATCCGCCCAACCCGTTGGAGATCACCCATTCTTTGGCCGCGGCTTGGACAAGGTCCTGGCAGACTTCCGCGCCGAACCGGATCGGCCGCAGATTCGCCAGCGGCGGAGCCGGAACCGGCGGCAATGCCGAGAGAATTTCCTTCTTTACTCTTAACTCTTCGCTCTTCACTGTTTTTCTACAGCTCCGGCTCCAACCCGAACCCCGCGGCCAGCGCGTCGAGCGAGGCCGCCAACGCCGCGACCTGGAGCATTTCCGAGATCTCCTCCTCGGTGATCCCAAGCCGTTTCAAGACGACGGAGTAAATCTGGATAAAATAGGGATTGTGCTGAATGGCCGCCACCGCCAAGGCCGCCAGACACTTGGTTTTGACGTCCAACACCCCGCCGGCGAACAGACCCTTCACTTGAATCCAGACGGCTTCCAACTGCGCCGGATGCGGCCCCAGCGCCCGAAAAAGCTGCGGAACGAACGGAATCTGAAGGGTTTCCCGGATTTCCGTAAAAATCTCTTTCACGCGGCCGGTGGCCTGCGACTCTTCCATCAGGCGAATCATCGCCATCGAATTAAGCTCCTCATGTAAAATGAAACGGACCCGATCTCACTCAAGGAGTATACCTGATGAACAACCGCTCTCTTTTTCCGGCCGTTTTGCTCGCCCTGGGGCTGGCATCTTCGGGCTGCGCGCCCGTTCTGATCGCCGCGGGCGCCGTGGCCGGGTACGCCGTCAGCCGGGATTCGGTCACACTGGACGTGGAACATCCCTGGGAAAAGGTCTGGAGCGCCTCCTTGGAAGAAACGAAATTGCTGGGGCATCTCAAACGGGAAGATCCGAAACGAGGACGGCTGGATGTCGGGGTGGAAGGGGCCGATGTCGTGCTGACGCTGAAACAGCTGACTCCCCATACCGTGAGGGTCGTGGTTCGAGCCCGCCGCATGCTGCTGCCCAAACCGGAGATCGCCCAGCGCCTCGCCCTTGGAATCACGCGGCGATTGGAGCGCTCCAACCGTCTGTTTTAATCCTCGGGCGCCGACGGTCCCGGTTTTTCCTCGAGGCCTTTGAAGAAATCTTCCGGTTTGAGATTCTGCAGCTGGTCTTTGAATTTGTCGACCTCTTCTTCCGTGATGGGCTTCATGATCACGGGGCACTTCTTGAGCACTTTTTCCCCGACGAAGATGGGCGACTCGGTCCGGACCGCCAGCGCTAAAGCATCGGACGGACGAGCGTCGATTTCAAGCCGCTTGGAACCGGACGTCAAGGTGATCACCGCGAAATAAGTGCCGTCCCGCAGGTCGGTGATGGCGATCTTCTCCACTTTAACGCCCAGCGCGTTGGGGAGGTTGCCCATCAGGTCATGGGTCATCGGACGGGGCAGCGGTTCATTCTGAAGTTTCAGACCGATCGCGTTGCCTTCATTGACTCCGATCCAGATCGGGACCAGGCGCTGACCCACGGTCTCCTCCAGCGTAAGAACATACTGGCCCAGGAGCGGAATCAGCACCAGGGAAAAGATTTTCGATTCCTTGAGGTTGGCTTCGGATTTCATGGCGTCTTTAATTGTAGCGCAGGGTCGCGAGAACTTCCATGTGCGGCGTCTGCGGAAACAGGTCGAACATTTCCAAGGCCTCCACGCGATAGCCGGGGGATTGTTCCAAAATCATCCGCAGGTCGTTGGCCTGGCTTGCCGGGTTGCAGGAAAGATACAGCAGCGTGCGCGGCCGTGCCGAGGAAACCGCCGCGACGACCTCCCGATGCAGACCCACCCGAGGCGGGTCCAGCACCA
Source organism: uncultured Planctomycetia bacterium (assembly GCA_964553935.1). Lineage (GTDB taxonomy): Bacteria > Omnitrophota > Gorgyraeia > 1-14-0-20-64-10 > 1-14-0-20-64-10 > CAZKNC01. The sequence continues at coordinate 2,799 of CAZKNC010000187.1, forward strand.
CGCAGTCCGGCGAGCCGTTCAAGCGGAACAGCGCCTGTCCTTTCATGAGATCTTCGGTCCTTCCGCAGAGGAACACGGCATTCGCGCGGCCGTTCAAAACGGCGTTGCGCTCGGCGGATTCGATGTTTTCCGGCTCCGACTCCACGCCGATCGCCGCGCGGGCGTCGCCGGCCAATAAAAGCGTCAGGATGCCGATCCCGCAGTAAAGGTCATAGACGGTTTCCCGGCCGGTCAAACCGGCTTGTTCCCGCAGGGTTTGGTAGACGTCCGAAACCAGCAGACGGTTCGGCTGAGAGAAATTCATCGGCCCCATCCGGTAGCGGATGCCGGCCGTTTCATCGTCCAGCCCTTCGGCGCCGAATAACCGTTCCAACCGTTCGGGCCGCGCCACGTCGGAAGCCCGGGTGGAAATCCCCCAGTAGAAACTTTTCAATTCCGGAACCAGCGCAGGCAATTCCCGGGCAAGCGTTTCGGCCGGTTCGCGCGGCCCTTCGTGAGTCATCAGCAGGAG
>CAZKNC010000188.1:0-3278 GCA_964553935.1 uncultured Planctomycetia bacterium
CTCCTGGTCCGCGCGCGTCACGCGCGGTCCCGGAGTACGAATGTGGGTCTGCGTGTTGTCACTGCGGTCCGTGAGCGTGGTGTTGATCCGGGTATCGCCGGCAATGGGGACGAACCCGTGCGGAATTCCGGCTTTATCCAGCCAGCGGGTCAACATTTGGCCCGGAAGCCCTCCGATAAACCCGTGCGCGCAGCTTTTCCCGCCCAGCTCTTGAATGACCCGGCTGACGTTTACCCCTTTGCCGCCGGCGAACCATTCCGTTCTGCCGGCTCGGATGGCGTCGTCCTTGACCAGCCGCGGAATCGTCAAGTGCTGGTCGACCGAAGGATTGAGGGTCAAGGTTCCGATCATTGCGCTTTCCATTGTAGCACCGGGATTCGAAGGTCTTGACCTCCGCCCCGGTTTGCGCATAATGTCGGAAGTATGGTTCGGAAATCGAAGCCCAAATCGAAGCGGGCGGCTCCCAAGAAAAAGAATTCGGCAAAAAAACCGGCCGCTCCGAAAAAGAAACCGGCGAAAACCGCCCAAGACGAGATCGGGCGCGTCGTGGCTTTCTTCCGGATTCCAGTGGTGGCGGTGATCCGGGCAACCCGGGGTCCCTTAAAACAAGGGGACCGGGTCTGGATCAAAGGCCATACCACGGACTTAAAGGTCACCCTTTCCTCCCTGCAGATTGATCACGAGCCGGTCACGGAGGTCAAGAAGGGGAAGGAAGCGGGGCTCAAAGTTCCTTCCCGGTGCCGGATCGGCGACCGGGTCTACCGAATCGCCGGTTGAATCTTCAGCTTTCGAATCAGGTCCATTCTCTGCCGAAGCAGCTCCTCGGGAATCCGAGCCCCGAATTTTCCGAAGAATTCCGCCTGCTGGGCCGCTGCTTCCAGCCACCCGTCCCGATCCACGGAAAGCAGGGTCTTCCATCCCTCCTCGGAAATCGAAAGCTCGTCGGCTCCTAAGGATTCAGGAGTGGGCAGAAACCCGATGGGAGTTTCCTGCGCGTCGGCGGTTCCCTCACAGCGGCCGATCATCCATTTCAGCACCCGGAGATTTTCTCCAAAGCCCGGCCAGATGAATTTCCCTTTCCCGTCCACCCGGAACCAATTCACCCGAAAAATTCGAGGCGGGCACTGGAGCTCTTTGCCGATCTCCAGCCAGTGCCGGAAATAGTCGGCCATGTTGTAGCCGCAGAACGGCAGCATCGCCATGGGGTCCCGGCGAACCACCCCGACCGTCCCGGTCGCGGCCGCGGTTGTTTCGGAATCCAGCGTAGCCCCCAGATAAACACCATGCGCCCAATCCTGAGCTTCATAGGCCAGCGGCACCCGCGTCGATCGCCGGCAGCCGAATAAAACAGCGGAGATCGGCACCCCTTCGGGATTCTCCCATTCAGGCGAGTAAACCGGGCATTGCCGGATCGGCGCGGTGAATCGAGAATTCGGATGCGCGGCCTTCTGCCCGCTTTTGGGGTCCCAGGGCCTTCCCTGCCAATCCACCATCCCGGCGAGGTTGTCCGGCAGATCCAACCCCTCCCACCAGACGCCGCGATCGGAAGTCATCCCGACGTTGGTAAACAGCGTGTTCCGGGCAATTGTTTCCATCATGTTGGGATTGGTCCGAACGCTGGTCCCCGGAGCAACGCCGAAGAAGCCGGCTTCCGGATTCACGGCGTAAAGCCGGCCATCTTTTCCGGGCCGCAGCCAGGCGATGTCATCACCCACGCACCAGATCTTATAGCCCCCGAAAGACGGGGGCGGCTGCAGCATGGCCAGATTGGTCTTGCCGCAGGCCGACGGCAAGGCCCCGGCAACATAGGACACTTTCCCTTGAGGGTCTTCGATCCCCAGAATCATCATGTGCTCGGCCAGCCAACCTTCCTGTTTCCCGAGCCAGCTGGCAATCCGGAGCGCGAAACATTTCTTGCTCAGCAGCGCGTTGCCGCCGTAGCCGGAATTGATGCTGTAGATGGCGCGATCCTGCGGGAAGTGGCAGATGTACTTCTGATGCGGATCCAGCGTTCCCAAGGAATGAAGTCCCTTTACGAAGTCGGGGGCGTCTCCCAGATGCTCCCAAGCCGGCGCTCCCATCCGGGTCATGATCCTTAGGTTGACAGCGACATAAACGCTGTCGGTCAGCTGAACGCCGATCCGGCTGAATCGGGATCCTTTCGGGCCCATGAGATGGGGGACCACGTACATCGTGCGCCCCTTCATGGAACCCTGGAACAGTTTGTTCAGGAGCGCGTACGCTTCTTCCGGAGCCATCCAATGGTTGGTGGGGCCGGCCTCTTCAGCCGTCGGCGTGCAGATAAAGGTATTCTGTTCCGTCCGGGCCACGTCATTGGGGTTCGATCGATGGAGATAACAGCCCGGATGTTTCTGGGGATTGAGCGGAAGAAGCTGGCGTTCCTGCACAGCGTCTGAAAGAAGCAGCTGGTATTCGGCGTCGGATCCATTCAGCCAGAGAACCCGAGCCGGCTGGGTCAGCCGAGCTGTTTCCTCCACCCATTTTTTGACGGCGGGATTATTCATAACGGATTCTCAGTGTATCCGACAGATGTCCCGGATGGAAAACAAATCGAGGGGTTACCGCTTGGCTATCCGTGAACGAGTCGTACCTTCTGCGGGCGGGACCACCCTTTGATTTTCGCTTCCCTTTTCAACGCGCGGGAACGCGACCGATGCCGTTCTTGAAAAACCATTTGAACAGGGCGCCGAACGCGGGTATAGGCGCCGCCCTTGCCGGCATTGTGCTGTTTCAACCGCCGCAGCGGATCGGTGGTGATCCCCGTATAAAGAGAACCGTCCGCGCAGCGCAGAAGATACACGGTCCAGCCCACGATGTTCATCTTACAGGATCCGGCTGCTGTAAAGTTGCCCTGCCCAGTAGCTGAACGAACCAACTAATACATTACACCTCGGGTTATTCAAAGCTTTGCAGCGTTCCAACCAAAGAGACGCTTTGTTCCTCAAGGAGCGGCACGTATTGGGCTGTTTGTTTCAGATTCTGTAGAATCCTTTTCCTCCACGCCTTTGGCAAAGCAAGGTAAATCCCTCGAAGGCGTTCTTTCTTCAAGATGGGAACAACGTGAAGGGCCTGCTCAAAATCTTTCACCCGCTTTTCCAAGCGCGGTCGTCTAGGCGCAATCAACAATTTGTGCAGACAAAATGCCGCCGGGTCCGGAATCGAAATACGCATCCCGCTTTCCATCACGAAAATGGGATGATCGAGCAGGATGTCAACGAAGCGAAGTGGCATCGGGCGGAGCCCCAGGCTGGAAATGG
>CAZKNC010000189.1:0-3269 GCA_964553935.1 uncultured Planctomycetia bacterium
CGAAGCGTGGTGGACGTTCTGCAGGGAAAACTGGTCAAGCGGGACGTCACGCTCAGATACTTTGAATGGAAAGAGTCCGAGATTCTGCCGGCCGGCGGAGCCAAGCAGGAGGCGGTCCTCCAGCAGGGATTATCCTCCGAGAAGGCCAAGGAAGTGGCCAAGGCGATCAAGGGAAGCGGCCTCAAGGTGGAAGCTCGGATCGAGGCCGATACGGTGCGGGTTTCCGCGCGCCAGATCGACGATCTTCAGGTCCTGATGGGGACGCTTCGCCAAAAGGAGTTTGGTGTGCCGCTTCAATTCGAGAATTACCGTTAAAGCATGGGCAAAATCCGCCAACAGCTGGATCGGCTTCGGCAGATGAGCGCTCTTCTTCAGGATGAGAATGTCCGGGTGCTGTTGGGCCATCCGAAATTTCAGGAGCTTCTGCGGGACCCGGAGTTCCAGAAGATTGCCCAGGCGCGGGAGTTCGGAAAGCTCGCGACCCATCCCCGTTTCGCTTCTCTTTTGAAAGATCCGGAATTGGCTTCCATCCTGGAAAAAATCCGTTCCGGCGCAAAGCTGTAATTCAACAGACCAAGGAGAATCCGATGAAGACAAAAGCAGCAAACCTGTTTCTGGCTTTCCTTCTTGCCGGAGTGACGGCTTCCCCGATTCTCGCGGAAGAGGCCGCTGCTCCCGCAGCACCCGTGGAAGTGGAGGAAGGGGAGGAATTGGAATACACCTTCGGGACGGTCAAGAGCGTGAGCGCCGACCAGATCGTGATCAACGAATTCGATTACGATACCGGTGAAGAAAAGGAGCAAACCTACGCCCTGGACTCCAAGGTGGAGCTCAACAACGCGGCCTCTTTACAGGAGATCGCGCAGGGTGATGAAGTGGACGTCGACTACCGAGTCGAAGGCGACAAGAAAATCGCCCAAGTGATCTCGATCGCCAAACCGCTGCCGGTGGGCGAGGCGGAAGGAGGATCGTAACGCCGCTTTCTTCGCTCGAACCGAAAGGGACGACCCCCATGATGGAGCAAGTCCGCTCCATTCAAAAGTCCCTTCCGGCCGATACCATTCTGTTCTTCCGCCTGGGCGATTTCTACGAGATGTTCTTTGAGGACGCCGTCCGGGCGTCGGAGATCCTCAGCATCACGCTCACGGGACGCGAGGGCGGAGCCGCCGGCCGCGTCCCGATGTGCGGGATCCCCCATCGCGCGTTCAGCCCGTATGTCCGGCTGCTGCTCGACCGCAATCTGAAAGTGGCTATTTGCGAGCAGATCGGCGACCCGCAGACCGCGAAAGGGCTGGTGGAGCGCAAGGTTACCCGAATCATCACGCCGGCGACGTTTCTAGATGACGAAGCCCAATCCCCAAGGTCCGAATACATCGCGGCGGTCGTCCAGGAAAAAGGACGGGCGGCCGTGGCTGCGCTGGATATGGGGACCGGTGAATTCCTGGTGCGGGAAACCGATTTCGCGCGCTTGCCGAACGAACTGGCCCTTCTTCAGCCCCGAGAGCTGGTCCTTCCGAAAGAGCTGGCCCAGGATCCGTTGTGGGCCGGCACCCTCCGTGAAAACCTTCACGCGACAGTGACGACCTATGAGCGCTGGGTCTTCGAGCCGGAGGAAGGGATCCGCCTTCTGCGTGAACGGTTCCATCTGGGCTCCGGGCAGGCTGTTTCGCTGAACGACCGTCCGCTGGCGGCCGGAGCGGCCGGGGCGGTGCTGTATTATCTGCGGGATCATCTTCATTCGGCGCTGGAACATGTGCGGCCGCCGGTTCTGGCCGAGTCGCAGGATTGGATGATGCTGGACCGCCAGACCCTTCGGAGCCTGGAACTGGTTTCTTCCTCAACCGGCGAGAAGCGAGCCGGCACCCTTTTAAGCGTTCTCGATAACACCCTCACGCCGATGGGCGGCCGCATCCTCTACCATTGGGTTACGCATCCGCTGATTGCCTTGGAGCCGATCCTGCGCCGGCAGGAGGGAACGGCCGAACTGGCGCAGCATCCCGAACGCACTCATCAGGTCCGCGCGCTTTGCCGCGGCGTCAAGGACGTCGAGCGGACCTTGAGCCGGCTCAACACCGGCGTGGCCAACGCGCGGGATCTGCTGAATCTCCGCTTCTTTCTGGAGAAGATCCCCGCGATCCAAAGCGTCCTTTCCGAATGCCGCGCCGCGATCCTGGGACAGCTGCGCCAGGCAGCCGACCCGTTCGAAGCTCTGCAGGATTTAATCGGCCGGGCCGTCGCCGAAACGCCGCCGCTGTCCGTGAAAGAAGGAGGCCTCATCCGAGACGGTTTTTCGGCGGAGCTGGATGAGCTCAAAGCCCTGACCGGCCAAGGCAAAGCCTGGCTCATGGAATTCGAGAGGCGCGAAGCGGAGCGGACCGGCATCCATTCGCTGAAGGTGCGCTACAACCAGGTTTTCGGCTATTCGATCGAGGTCAGCCGCGCGAATCTGCATCGGGTTCCCCCGGAATACAAGCGCCGACAGACGCTGACCAACGCGGAACGGTTCGTGGTTCCGGATCTGACGCAATGGGACGAGCGGATCTCCGGCGCGCAGGAGAAGATTCGGGAATTGGAGCAGGGGTTGTTCCTGCAGATCCGCGCGCGGGTTCTGGAACAGCTGGCGCGGCTGCAGGAGACGGCCCGGGCCGTGGGCACCCTGGACGCGCTGGCCGCGCTGGCGTTCGTCGCCGTTCAGAACCGGTGGATTCGTCCGGAGCTGTCGGACGGGCTGAACCTGCAGATTGAAGCAGGCCGCCATCCGGTGGTGGAAGCCATGCTGCCGCCGGGTCAGTTCGTGGAAAACGATCTGACACTCAACGGCGAAACGCATCAGCTGATCGTGCTGACCGGTCCGAACATGGCGGGCAAATCCACCTACATCCGCCAGGCGGCGCTGATCGTCCTGCTCTCGCAGATCGGCTCCTTCGTGCCGGCCCGCTCGGCGCGCGTGGGTCTCGTGGACCGCATCTTCACCCGGATCGGTGCGCGGGACGATCTGGCGCACGGTGAAAGCACCTTCATGGTGGAGATGACGGAGATGGCTCAGATTTTGAACGCCGCGACCCGCCGCAGTCTGGTGATCCTGGATGAGGTGGGCCGGGGAACCTCCACGTTCGACGGCGTCAGTCTGGCCTGGGCGATTGGCGAGCATCTGGTTCAGAGCACGGTCCGGCCTAGGACCTTGTTCGCCACGCATTACCACGAGCTGATCCGGCTGGAGGAGGAGCTGCCGCAGGTCAAGAGCTACACGATGACGGTGCGGGAAACCG
>CAZKNC010000190.1:0-3269 GCA_964553935.1 uncultured Planctomycetia bacterium
ATAGCGGCAGCCCTCCTCCCGAATGCGCTGAGGATGCAGCGGCGCGAATCCCCAATTCTGTCCTTTCGAAAAAAAAGCGTCCGGAGGAGCGCCCACCGACATCCCCTCCGCGAAGAGGTGCCGGTATTTCCAGGCGTCATACCCGGAAGGATGGACTCCCAACGGAAGGTCCAGCGCCAAGCGAACGCCCGCTGGGGTGCAGACACGAGCCAGCGCATCGATCTGCTCCTGCGCCAGCCACTGCGCGTACTCATAATACAGAACGGAATCCCGGCCTTCCTGATCGGCTCGAAACCGGGCGTATTCCTTCACCTCCGGATTTTCCCGCAGGAAACGTTCGAAACGCCGGAAACGGGAGCCGGCACCGGACGCGAAGACCCGGCTCATCTCGGTCAGCGCCGCGCGCTTTTTCTTCATCAAGGAACGGTAGTCCACCCATGGACCGGCCGCTCCGACCTTGGGGGCTAAACGCCGCGCAGCGGGAGAACGCTTCCATTCCGGAGAGCGCGTCAGGTCCAGCCAGAACTCCCCCCAAAACAGCCGGCTGACCGGCGCGTAAGGACTGGGATCAAACGGCCGATCCAGATAAGTCGGCAGCAGCGGCAGGGTCCCGGCCCAGTTTCCGCCCAGCGCTCCGATCCAGCGGCTCCACGCGGCCAAATCGCTGAAATCCCCCGCCCCTCGGCTTCGGCTTGAATGAAGCGCGTGCAGTGGAAGGAAGAGCCCCCAGGAACGCCGGCCGCTGCGCCTATACGCCTTGCAGCAGCCGTCATCGCGAAACCCCGAAGGGGCTGCGGCGATCTTATCTCTAAAAGCGAGATTGCTTCGTCGCTCCGCTCCCCGCAATGACGCCAGAACTCTTCGGAGCGCTTCGGGATGGGCTTTTTGAATTCTGCCGGCAATGTCCCGATAGTGGGTTTCAACGCCGTACAGCCGGCAGAGGGCTGAAAGAGACGGGGTCAAGCGCTCTTTTCCGTCAGGTGCAGAATGCCGCGCAGAGGAATACGGACCCACCCGGGACGGTTGTTCATCTCGTACCGAAGCTCATACAGGGCTTTTTCCAGCAGAAAAGCGCGCAAAAGTTCCGCCGTATCTTCAGGAGAAGAAGGCAGCAATGCCGCGACGCCCGGATGCGTTAAATAGGCCCTGAGGAAAGAAACGGAAACCCACGTCTTCCAATAGTGAGCCCATCCTTCCAGCCGCTTGAGATCCTCGGGCCGGATCGGGTTGCCGGCGTCGCGCGCGAAAAGCACCGCGTGCGGCGCGTAGTGGAAAGAACGGAGCATTCCCGCGACGTCCCGCAGCGGCGAACGTTTGATCCGGCGGTCGCTCAAGGAACGGGCCGGCTCTCCCTCGAAATCGATGACGAAAAAATCGTTGCCGGTATAGAGGACCTGGCCCAGATGGTAATCCCCATGGCAACGGATCCGCGTCCCGCTCATCCCCCGCCGAAGCACTTTTTGGAAACCGGCGGCGATCTCCGGCTCGCGGCGCAGAACCTCCTCCGCTTCCGGCCGGAGATCGGCCGCCAGCCCGGGAAGCTGGCCGCGCAGCAGGCGCAGGGACCTGGCGGCCTCGCCGCGCATCGCCTCATAAATCGACCGCTGGTAAAACGGCGTGAACGGCTCCGGTCTGAACGCGGGGTCCGATCCGTTCCCGGCCAGCGCCGCGTGCAGTTCAGCCGTGCGCCGGCCCAGCAAGCGGGCGGAATCCAGAAAGGGCCCGATGGTTTCCTGAACATCCGAAGAGGGTTCCGACCCCGCGCGCTCCATCTCGGAACCCGGCACCGCGGGAGCGATCGTTCCCTGAGCCAGAACCTCCTCGAAGAAACGGCCCAAAACATCCAGCGCGTGCGACCAGGCATCTCCTTCATTGGGAAGATACCTCTGAAGAATTCCCAGCGCGACCGGCGGCTGGCCCGTGAGCCGATATTCCAGGAAGCCGCCCCAGGAAGCGAAATTCCGGAAAGAGCTTTTTTCCGTCAGGAACCGGCTCATCTCCAGATCGGGATGAACCCCCGGCTCCACGCGCCGAAAGAATTTCAGAAACCACTCTTCACCGTAAGCAACGGAGCTGTTGCTCTGCTCGGCGCCCCACGGAATCGGTTTGATGCTTTTGACGTCTTTGCCCTCCGCCCACTGACGCAGCAGCGTCCCGGCGGCGGCGGCCCATTCCCCGCGCTCTCCGCGGAATTTTCGCTTGCGGATCATGGCCGATAAGAGCGCCGCGCAGAATCCGGGCTGCAGCGGGGCGTCGCAGAGAGAGCCGAATTCCTCCTTTTCCCCTCGGATGATTTTCAGCCGGGCGATCGTTCCGGCGGGAAGCTCCCCTTCCGCTTTCGGACCGGCGGACGGCGCGAAGCTCAGCGGCAGAGCGTACGTTTCCGGCTCCCCTTCGGTATAGCGCACCTCGACCAGCGTCCACAACGCGGCCCCCAAGTCCCACGGAAGCCGAACCGCGTCCGTCATGCGGACGCCGCGAATGACGCGCGCTTTCCCGCCAAACCAACGCTGGCCCTGCAGGTAATCGGCCAGGACCCCTTCCAGCACCACCCGGTCGTTTCCAGCCAGGATTTCTTCCCATTCCCCCCGGATTTCCAATACCGGCGGCGTCCATTCCCGAACCGGAACCGCGCCCCCCGGGATCTTTTCGGCTTCCAGCGTGAACCAATAGAACGTGTGGGGTCCCAGGGTCAGGAAATAAGGCCTTTCTCCGATCAGCGGAAAACGGGTGGCGCCGAACAACTCCACCGGCACGCGCCCCCGGAACAGGGAAAGGTCGATTTCCGCGAACTGAACAAACCGGGAAAGGTTGGCCACCACCAGCACGGTCTCCTCCTTGAAGCGCCTTAAAAAAGCCAGGACCTTCGCGTTGGCCGGGTGCAGGAATTCCAGACTGCCCTGCCCGAACGCCGGATGCTCCTTCCGCAGGTTGATCAGGCGCCGGGTCTGCCACAGCAGCGAATGGGGGTTTTTTTCCTGCACTTCCGCGTTGATCGATTCGTAGTGGTATTCCGGTTCGGTAATGACCGGCAGGGAAAGCTGTTTCGGCGGGGCCGCGGAAAACCCGGCATTTTTGCCCGCGCTCCACTGCATCGGCGTGCGGACTCCGCTACGGTCCAGCAGGTGAACGTCGTCCCCCATGCCGAGCTCATCGCCGTAGTAAATCACCGGCGATCCCGGAAGCGAGAACAGCAGCCCATTCATCAGATCCATTTTGCGCCGGTTGTTTCCCAGCAGAGGAGCCAGCCGCCGGCGGATCCCCAGGTT
>CAZKNC010000191.1:0-3242 GCA_964553935.1 uncultured Planctomycetia bacterium
AGCCTCAAACAGGCCAACGTCGCCAAGCCGGCCAAAAGATCGTCGGCAAGGATGCCCCAACTGCCGGGCAGGCGCTGGATCTGGCGAATGGGAGGGGGCTTGACGATATCGAAGAAGCGGAACAGGAAGAAACCGGCCGCGTACACCTCAGCACTGAAAGCGACCCCCAGCAGGCCCAACAGCATGCCGGCCACTTCGTCGATCACGACCTCAGGGGGATCTTCCTTCCCCATTTTCCGGGCCGCGGCCCCCGCGCTCCAAAGAGTCAGAATAATCACCACCCCGAGTGCCGCGGCCTGAAGGCGCCAATCCCCGCGAAAAAACCAGGCGATTCCCAGCCCGACCAGGGATCCCAGCGTGCCGGGGATGAACGGCACGTTGCCGATCCCCAAAACGGTGGCGATAATTTTCACAGGTGGCGGATGATTTTCCGGTGGTGCCAGAGGAAGGAAATGCCGCTGGTCAGAGTCAAAGCAACCGTGAGAAACATCAGCAATTCAATGGCCATAGGCCCGAATCGGATCGCTCTTTCCGCCGAGGAACCTGAAGGGACCGCTTCCCGCAGGACCAGATAAATCAGCGTGAGCGAGATCGCCGTCATCTGCAGGACCGTTTTGTATTTGCCGGCCGCCTCCGCCGGTAAAACCTGCCCTTTTTCCAGCGCGAAAAGCCGCAAGCCCGTGATCAGGAATTCCCGCGCGGCGATCACCACCACAATCCAGGCGGCGACCACCTGCAGCTGGACAAACGCGATAAACGCCGAGAGGACCAGCACTTTGTCCGCGATCGGATCCATGAGGATGCCGAAATCGGTGATCAGCTTCTGTCGGCGGGCCAGCAAACCATCCCACCAATCGGTGAGACCCGCGACGGCGAAAACGACGAGCGCCCCCAGCTTGGCGGGCAGACCCGGGACCCACAGCAGGAACATCAGGACGAAACTGAGGAAGATGCGAAGCAGCGTCAGCCGGTTTGGGAGATTCACTCCATCGCCTCCGCGACCAGGTCGTATTCGTACGTGTCGGTCACCCGCGCCCGGACGAATTGGCCGGGCTCCAGCACGCGCGGAGAGTGGAGGAAGACCTGGCCGTCCACCTCCGGCGCGTCGGCAGTGGTGCGGCCAAGATACTCCGCTCCCGCTACATGAGCGGGTTCCTCAACGAGCACCTCGATTTCTCGGCCCATCCAACCTTGGTGGATTTCTTCCGCGATGCCTCGCTGAAGACTCATCAAGCGGTCCAGCCGCCGGCGTTTGATTTCCTCGGGGATTTGGTCCGGCATTTTTTCGGAGGGCGTCTTCGGCTCCGGCGAATACGGAAACATGCCGACCCGTTCGAATCGGGCTTCCTGCAGGAACGCGGCAAGCTCTTCCACCTGCTCGTCGGTCTCCCCGGGGAATCCGACGATAAACGTGGTGCGGATCGCGATGCCGGGAATCTCCCGCCGGAACCGCTCCACCAGGCGGCGGATGAACGCTCCATCGGTTTCCCTTTTCATCGAAGCCAGCAGTTTGTCGCTGATGTGCTGGAGCGGAATGTCGATGTACTTGACCACCCGGGCGCATTCCCGGATTGCCTCCATCAGTTCCTCGGTGACGTGGGCCGGATGCGCGTACAGCACGCGGATCCAGCGGATGCCCTCCGCCTGATTGAGCGCCCGAAGCAAGTCGGCCAACCGGAGCCGGCCGTATCGATCTTTTCCGTAAAAGGAAGTGTCCTGGCCAATGAGGTTGAGCTCCACCACTCCTTCGGACGCCAGCCGGATCGCTTCCTCCACGAGATCCTCGATGGAACGGGACCGGTGCGCGCCCCGGTACTGCGGGATGCTGCAGAAAGCGCAGGCGTGGTCGCATCCTTCGGAGATCTTGAGATAAGCGGTATGTTTCGGCGTCAGGCGATGTTTCGGCGTGCTGGATTCGAACAGGAGCGTGGGGACCGGAGAGGTGACGAAAAACCGTTTTTCTTCCTTGGCAATCAGATCGGGAAGCCGCGAAAGATCGCCGGTACCGATGAAGCCGTCAACCTCCGGAAGCATCCGAAGCAGATCGGTTCGCTCCCCTTTCCGCTTCTGAGGAAGACACCCGGCGACGTAGAGTTTCCGGATCTTTCCCTTTTTCTTGAGTTCCGCCAGGTCCAAGATCGTGCGGATCGACTCCTCCTCCGCTTCCCGGATAAACGCGCAGGTATTGACCACCACGCAATCGGAAGAGGCCGCCCCTTCCTCGATCCGGTGGCCGGCTTTCTCCAGCAATCCGGCCAGGCCCTCGGAGTCTACCAGAGTGCGGGCGCACCCCAAACTTAAAACATGAATCTTCACTGAATCCCGGCGTGGGTGATCTTCACACCTTTGCGGACGCCGCGGCCCAAGCCCTCCAACGGCTTGCCGTTGAGCGTCAGGCGCATGGCACCCGCGTTGCCGGTCCAAAGTTCCAGCTCTTTCTTGGCCGTCCAGTTTTCCTGGGCCCCTTTCGCCAGCACGCTCTGGAAGATGACCGATCCATCCGATTTGACTTGAAGCCACACGTCGGCGGTCGTCTGGACCGACAGCTTGAGCGGCTTGGAGGCCGGAACCAACAGCGCGGGCGCCGAAGCGGGCCGTTTTTCCTGGACGGCGACCGCCGGTTTTACGGCTTTTTCCGGAGAATTTTTAGCCAGCGTGTGATACAGATCCAGCGCGAAATAACCGAGTGTCGCGATTCCGATCAGAGCGAACAGCCCGGCTCCCACGGGAACCAGCCAGGCCGGAGAGGAATTTTCCCGGCGGTTGCGGGTGACCTCCGTCTGCACTTCCAGGATCGGCTCTTGAACCGACGTTTGGTTCGCCTTGTATTCATTCAGCAGAGCCGCGCCATCGACGCCCAGAAAAGAAGCGTATTTTTTCAGGAAAATCCGGGAATAGGTCGTGTCAAGCACTTCCTCCACGCGGTCTTCCTCAAGAGCTTCGAGGGTCTTGCGCTGAATCTTGGTGATGCTGCAGGCCTCCTGGAGAGAAATTTTCTTCGCTTCACGCGCCGATTTCAGGCGCTCACCGATGGTCATCGTCTGCCTCCTCGCCTACGGGGACGGAACCGGACACCGCCGGCGCCTCTTTAAGGAAAACTTCGCGCGGTTTGGCGCCCCGGATCGGCCCGACAATCCCTTGCTCCTCCATCTGGTCTAAGATGCGCGCCGCTCGGCCGTAGCCCAGCCGCATCCGCCGCTGGAGCAGTGAAACGGAGGCCTGGCCGGATTCGACCACCACCC
>CAZKNC010000192.1:0-3241 GCA_964553935.1 uncultured Planctomycetia bacterium
GGATTCGAGATTGCCGAGCGCTTGGGCATACCGGGCATCACGCGAGCTTAATGCGCCGCGCACTCGGTCGATGGCGCCGTGGATCTGGTCGAGTGCCTGGGATTTGGCGCTGCGGCCGCCCTTGCCTTTGGCTTTCATGGCTTCGGTGTCGTTGAGTTTGTGGCCGAGTTCCGTCAGTTGGTTTTGAAGCTGGCCGCGGCTTTGGTTGACCTGGGACTGGAGGTTGGAGATGACTGCTCCCTGCTGGATGGCCAGGTTTTCCAGGGCTTCGGCTTGTTTCCGGGCGAGTTCCGCGCGGGAGGAAGCGATCTGATCGGCCAGTTCTCGCCGGGCGGCGTGCAGAGTAATTTTGACGAGCCGGCCTTCTGCGTCATAAAGAAAAGTGCTCGCGAGTCGGCCTGCGGCGTCTAAGGTTTCTGTGGGCCGGCCGTTTTCGAATAACGTGACTTGTCCGTTGGCCTGCCCGCGGCTGAGCAGGTTGCCGGCGGCGTCGAACTCCTGTTCGACGATGGTGTCCGGCTGGAAATCGGAGCCCGCCAAGCGATGGGTGATGACCTCCGCGCCGTTGGGGTTGCTGAGGATCTCCAGCGCTTCAGGGGAACCGGCCGGGAGGCGGGCAAGCTGTTCCTGCTGGGCTGCCGAGAGGTCGCGGGCATAGGAAACGGCGTAAAGAGTTCCGTCCGGCTGTTCGATGGAAACCAGCCGCTGGTCCGTATCGTAGGCGCGGATGGTGCCGGTAGAATCGGTGACGTAAGTCAAGAGAGGGACAGTCCCCTGCGGGGACAGCCCCTCATAGCGGTAGGTGAATTCTTCCCGCGTTTTGCCCTGGTAGGTGACCGTGGCGCGGGAAAGGACAGAGGGCGGAGAGGAGAGAATAGAGGGTAGAGCGGAGGGCGGGCTGACGGCTTCGAGCACCCCGGTTTGGAGCATGCGGCGCAGGGAGGCGGCGTCAGCCGGCAGGACGGCACCGGCGGCCAGCGAAGAAAAGTCGGCGGAATCGGAACGGGCGCCGCCGGCTTCATCCAGATCGTAATAGGCGACGAGCCGGTCGGTCAGAGCTCCGCCGGAGTCCACATCAAAGGCATATCGATCACGGCGGAATCCGTTTCCGGCGCCGGCGTTGTAGAGGTCGGCCCGCTCGGTATTGGAAAGGACCCGCTTCCAAACACCCACTTCATCGATCTGGCCGTTCCAGTAGCCGGAGTCGTGAACCAACTCCCGGCCGATGACGAACGGGTCCGAGCCGTCGTGGCTGCCCTGGGAGGCGGTGGATTCATCCGGATTGTTGTTGATCTGCAGGTGAAGACGGTGTTCGGCGGAATCATACCAGCCGGTTACCAAGTACCACGTTTGGGTAAGCGGCCCTTCCATCACGTTGCCCAACGTGGTGGAGACCACATTGTTTCCAATGAGGAATTCCATCCGGTTGTTGGTGATGTTGTAGCGGAGCACGTACTCAATGGTTGCGGCGGACTGCCAAGCGTTGCCTTTACCCAGAACGAACATCTGGCCGGCTCCCTCCGGGACAGCGTCAATCTTCATCCAAGCGGAGAGGGTGAAATCCAGATCTCCCATGCTGAGCTCTTCGTTGTCCTCGATGCTCAAGTACTGGCGGTTCGCGGCGGAGAACTGTGCGCCGCCGTTCACTTTTCCGATGGAAGCGGAAACGCCGTTCCGGTCGGCCAGATGGCTGGCGGACCCGGCACTGAAATCGGAGATCTGACTGCCGTCAGGAAGGATCATCCGGGCCAACTGCCAGGTCCCTTGATCGTTCTTCTCGTAGAGTGCGATGGATCCGCCCGGCAGGGTTTGTTTGAGTTGGACGGCGGAGGCCAGCGGGTCAGAATAGCCGGCCGGATCCGACGTGTAGTCGTAGGTGGTGACGGCGCCGTCGGGATCGGTCTGGGACAGGAGCAGGCCGTCGCGGTAGCGTTTGGTCAGTTGGGTGGCGACGTCGCGGATGACGGTGGTTTCGGCTCCGTCCGGAGAAAATTCGTAGGAATACTCGTACAGGAGTTCTGCGGAAATTTCTGCGCCGGCGGTGATCTCCAGGAAACCCTCGGAAAACTTTTGGCGAAGGGAATCCGGATCGGAGGGGAGCAGTGCTTGCCGGATCACCGAGGAGTAATCCGCGTTCGTGAAATCAACCGACACGGTGCCGTCGGGATGGTCCAATCGGACGAGGCGCCAGGTTCGGGCGGCGCCGGAATCGACCGGCTGGTAATGGGCGATCGTGCCGTCCGACAGGGTGCGCATAGCGGCGGTCGCGGTTTTGTACGGGTCGGGCGGTTCCCCGCCGGCTCCGGAGAGTTCCACCGTTCCGCTCTCCACCAGAGAGCGCAGGGTCGCCTCATCGGCGGGGAGCAGGGCCTGCGCCGCGAGCGAGCTGAAGCTGGCCGCGTCCCGCCGGGTTCCGGAAGATTCCTCCATGGGGTAGTAAGCGGCCAGCGCCTCGGCGAACGAACCGGCGGAGGTGCCGTTGGAAAGCTCTGTCCGCTCCTGAGCGGTCAGGACCCGCCGCCAGACCGCCACCTCATCGATCCGGCAGGTGAAAAAGGAGTAGTTGAGATCCAGCTCCCGGCCGATCACAAACGAGTCGGGGCTGTCGTAGCTGCCGCTGGACCAGCCGCCCAGGTCGGCGGTTCCGCCGTTCACCTGCAGGCCGATCACATCTTGGGCGGAATCATGCCAAGCGGTCAGGTGGTACCAGGTTCCCGCCGAGACCGATCCGAAACTGTCGGAAGAGATAACGCGCCGGCCCGCGTTGTTGCCGACGATCCATTCGAAGCGGTGGTTGGACGGATTGTACCGGAGCATGTATTCGGCGCCGGCGCCGGTCCAGGCGGTTCCTTTGCCGAGGATGACGGCCTGATCTTCCGCAGGCACGGTATCGAAATAAATCCAGGCCGAGACGGTGAAGTCGACGTCCCCCATGCTCAGGTCCGGATTGTCCGCCGTGGTGAGGATCTGCTGAGTGGTCCGGTTGGGATTGGTCATCTGTGCCGCGTTGCCGATCCGGCCGGGCGACTGGCCGGCGCCGTTCCAGGCGGTGAGGTCATAGGCCGGTTTGTTCGGGTTCGTGACGCGGGCGCCGTTGGGCAGAGTCAGAGTGTCCATCCGCCAGGGATCGGACGGATCGGCGCGGGTGTAGTGCAGGCGGGTGCCGTCGGCGAGCGTCTGCACGGCTTCGGTGGCGGTCAGGACCGGGTCCGGCTCCGAATAATCCGGCAGAGTCAACTGC
>CAZKNC010000193.1:0-1107 GCA_964553935.1 uncultured Planctomycetia bacterium
AAAGCATCCTGGCGCACACCTCGGTCTCTTCCCGCTTGATCATCGTCGACCAGAACAGCGATCCGGAAACCCAGGCCACCCTGCGCGGGGTCCGCTCCACCTCCACGGTCCAGGTCGAGGTGCTGTTCAATCCGGCCAACGTCGGCTATCCGCGCGGGATGAACTTGGGATTCCGGCATGGAAAAGCCCCCTACGTCTGTTTCCTGAACAACGACATCCTGGTCCCGCCCTGCTGGCTGGAGGAAATAATCGCCGTCGCCGATTCGGACCGGTCCATCGGCACGGTAAGCCCGGCCAGCAACACGTTCGACATCCATCCGCCGGCCGGTACCGACTGGCTCGGCTTTGCCCGCCAATGCGCGGCGCGGCGCGGCCGATGGCTTGAAATCCCCTACGGAGAGGGGTTCTGCCTGCTGGCCCGGCGGGAACTCCTTGAGAAGATCGGCGGATTCGATGAAACCACCTACGAGCAGATCTATTTCGAGGACGCCGACCTGGGCCGGAAGGTTCAGGCGGAGAACCTGCGCTGCGTGATGGCCACCGGGACATACGTTTGGCATCACGGCGGGAAAACGATGAACGCTCATCCGGACCGGCTCCGTTTGTTCCAGGAAAACCGCCGGCGTTTCACCGCCAAGTGGGGGCCGGAAGGAAAGGATCAGCTTTACATCCTTTCACGGTCCAATGAAACCGTGAGGAGCCGGTGCTATGATCAGGCGAGAGCCGAGGCCAACCGGTCCGGGAACATCGTTTTTCTGACCGGCGCCGACCGCGCGGGGTGGAAACCGACCCCGCATCTGAACATCCGATGGAGCGTTCGTCCCAACTGGATTCTGCTCTCGGACGTTCTCTCCCGAACCTTCAAAAAGAAAAAGGTCTCGGAAATCTACTGCGATTCAAACGGATTAAGGTTCCTGCTGCGGAGATTAGGATGGCTGCATCGGGCTGAAGTGCGCCCGGTTTCGTGTACAATGGAGAACCCTCGAACTTCTTCGGGCCGATAGCTCAACGGTAGAGCAGTGGCCTTTTAAGCCATGGATCAGGGTTCGATTCCCTGTCGGCCCACTCCCAAATTCGCCGCTATCCCGGCTCATGACCCCCCCCCTC
>CAZKNC010000193.1:1117-3214 GCA_964553935.1 uncultured Planctomycetia bacterium
ACTTGTCGTCCTCGGCGATGAACTTGTCCTTGAAAAGTTTCTCGATGGCTTCCTTGGCGGAGTGCCGGATGTTCCGCACGGCGACCCGCCCCTCCTCCGACATCCGATGCGCCACCTTGGTCAGCTCATCCCGGCGCTCGGTGGACAGAGAAGGGATCGAGACTTTGAGAACTTTCCCGTCCTTCACCGGCGAAAGCCCCAGATCTGATTTCTGAAGGGCTTTTTCGATCTCCGGAAGGGCGTGGATATCCCAGGGCTGGATCACCAGCAGCTTGGGATCCGGCGTCAGGATGTTGGCCAGCTGCTTGAGCGGCGTCGGGGTGCCGAAGTATTCGACGCGCAGACCTTCCACCAGCGCGGGATTGGCCCGGCCGGTGCGGATGCTTGAAAATTCCCGCGCCATGACTTCCAAGGCCTTCTGCATTTTGGTTTCGGTATCGCGCAGGACCGTCTGGACGTTCTGCACAACCGGCTTGGTTTCTGGACTCATCGTGAGTTCCCTTTCCTTCGGATTTATCGGATGACGGTGCCGATGCTTTTCCCCAGCACGGCCCGCTGGATGTTGCCGGGTTTGTTCAAGCTGAAGATGATGATCGGAAGCTGGTGATCCATGCACAGCGTGACCGCCGTCGCGTCCATGACCTTCAACCTCTTGTTGAGCACATCAATGTAGCGCAGCGCGGTGAACCGTTTGGCTTTGCGGTCTTTATGGGGATCGGCCGAGTAAACGCCGTCCACTTTGGTGGCTTTCAAGAGGGCCTGCGCTCCGGTTTCCACACCCCGAAGAGCCGCGGCGGTATCGGTGGAAAAATAGGGATTCCCGGTTCCCGCCGCGAAGATCACGACCCTCCCCTTTTCCAGGTGCCGGATCGCCCGTCGGCGGATGTAGGGCTCGGCGAGTTCCTCCATCTGGATGGCCGTCATGACCCGGGTGAAACAGCCCTGCTTTTCCAAGGCATCCTGCAGGGCCAGCGCGTTGATCACGGTCGCCAGCATGCCCATGTAGTCGGCGGTCGTGCGGTCGATCCCCTGGATATCGGCGGTGGCGCCGGTGCCACGGAAGATGTTGCCGCCCCCGATCACGACGCCGATCTGGACTCCAAGCCGCTGGATTTCCTTGATCTGGGCCGCGACGCGGTGCGTAACAGTGGAATCGATGCTGGTTCCCTTGACAGGGGATTGGAGGGATTCGCCGCTTATTTTAAGAATGATGCGCTTGTAGTTAGCGCGTGCTATGGAAGTTTTCTCCCAAAGCGAACCGCACGAACCGCTGAATCACGATGTTCTCGCGCGTGCTCGTGACGGTTTCGTGGAGCAAGTCCTGGATGGTCTTCGAAGAGTCCTTCACGTAAGGCTGGTCCAGCAGAACCCGTTCACGGTAGAACTGCTCCATGTGGGACTGCTGCATCGGCTGAGCCGCTTCATCGTCGACGCCGGCGATTTCCTCGTGCAGCTGTTCGAGCGCGGCACCGATCTCTTCCGGCGGAACATCTTCGCGGCGAACGTACTGCGGATTCATGGAAGCGATCTGAAGACAAATCTCGTGGACAAAGTTCTTAAAGGCATCGGTTCGCGCGACGAAGTCGGTCTCGCAATTGACCTCCACCAAGACGCCGATCTTGCCGCCGTGAACGTAGCTGCCGATCAAACCCTGCCGGGTGAGCCGACCGGATTTTTCGCCGGCCAGCTGGCGGCCCTTGGCCCGAAGGAGCTTGACGGCCTCCTCCAGCTTTCCGCCGGCTTCCTGAAGCGCCCGCTTGCATTCCATGATCCCCGCACCCGTCTGTTCCCGGAGCGTCTTGATCTGCTCCGTCGAAACGTCGGCCGAGGATTTAGCCATTCCCTGCACTCGGAGGCTCCTGAAGGGTCGGCTTGATTTTCACCGCCCGTTTCTTCTTGGGGATGTCGTCCACCCCTTCGACCTTGGTTTTCAGCGTGGCATCCGGGATGATCGCTTCCACCTCATCGAGGGTGATGACCTGGGCCTGCGGCGCGGTCTCAGCCGCTTCCGCCTCGGCCTTAAGCCGGGCCGCTTCTTCCTTCGCCCGGAGCACTTCCTCCTGGCCGGCCACCCACGCCTGGTAGCCCTCCAAAATC
>CAZKNC010000194.1:0-3210 GCA_964553935.1 uncultured Planctomycetia bacterium
CTTCTATTGGCTCCCGCGTCCGGAAAAGTTCTCCGGAAACGGATGGGCTTAAAATTAAAATCGATCGAACGGACTGCGGAACAGAAACTCGTCCGAGCCAGAAAACTACTGGCGCGCAAGGCGGGAGCTTTCCGAGAAACAGCCGCGGAACGGCTCGAGGACAGCCGCGAGTGGCTGATTCACCGCGTAGGAAATCATCGCCAGCCGATTCCTCGACGCGTCGCGCATCACTAAGCGGTACCCGGTCAAAAAAAGGGCCTGACTAAAAAAGTCGGGCCCTTTTTTATAGGGAGCGGTCCAGGGAGCGGTATTGGATGGCTTCGGCCAGATGCTCCGGCTGAATTTCATCCGACCCGGCCAGGTCCGCGATGGTTCGGCTGACTTTCAGGATCCGATCGTAGGCCCGCGCGGAAAGCCCCAGCGAATGAATGGCCCTTCGAATCAGCTCCTTTCCTTCGCTGGACAGGCGGCAGAACCGGCGCAGATGCCGGTGCCGCATCCGCGCGTTGCAAAAAAGGGCCGGCTCTTCGCGAAACCGTTCTTTTTGCCGGGCGCGCGCCGCTCCCACCCGTCCCCGGATCGCCGCCGAGGGTTCCGCCGCCGTCTCCGAGGTCAGATCCGGCAAAGGCACCGCCGGCACTTCCAGATGGATGTCGATCCGATCCAGGAGAGGGCCCGAGATTTTTGTGCGGTAGCGCTGAATCTGACTCGGGGAGCAGACGCATCGCCGTCCTGTGTCGCCGGAGAAACCGCACGGGCAGTGATTCATCGAGGCGACCAGGATGAACTGCGCCGGAAACGTGACGCTGCCGTGCGCCCGCGCCACGGTGACCCGCCCCTCTTCCAGCGGCTGACGCAGATTTTCCAGGACACCCCGCTCGAACTCCGGGAACTCATCCAGGTAGAGAACCCCGTGATGCGCCAGCGAGATTTCGCCCGGTTTCGGGATCACCCCTCCGCCGACCAAGCCGGCGTCCGAAACGCAGGGGTGCGGCGAACGGAACGGCCGGGTGACGACCAGTGGATTTTCCGGCGTCAGCAAACCGAGCACGCTGTAGACCAGCGTGGTTTCCAGCGACTCTTCCGTTTCCATGGGAGGAAGGATGGTCGGGATCCGCTGAGCCAGCATCGATTTCCCCGCCCCCGGCGGCCCGAACAACAGCAGGTTGTGGCCGCCGGCCACCGCCACCTCCACCGCCCGCTTGGCCACCGTTTGCCCTTTCACCTCGGAAAAATCCGGCCCTTCCAGACGGTTCCCGGAATCCGAAGAACCCCATCGATGGACGCACGGGAGGATTTCTTCCTCCCCTTTCAAAAACGCGATCGCCTGATGAAGATGTCGGAGCGGATAAACCTCCACATTGCCCACGACGGCGGCTTCGGAAGCATTGGCGGCGGGCAGGAGCAGTTTCTTCCCGGAGTTCTTCAAACCCATGGCAACGGCCAGCGCGCCGGGAATCGGACGGATGGCGCCGTCCAGCGCCAGCTCCCCCAGAATCACCTTTCCTTGAAAGAGTTCCGGATCCAGCTGGCGGGAGGCGGCCAGCAAACCCATCGCCATCGGCAGATCGAATGCCGACCCTTCCTTCCGGACATCGGCCGGCGCCAGATTGACCGTGGCGCGGGTCTGAGGCCAGGCGTACTGCGTGTTCTTGACCGCCGAACGGATCCGCTCCTTGGATTCCTTGACGGTGGCGTCGGGCAGACCCACGATCGTCATGCCGGGCAGACCGTCGGAGACGTCCACCTCCACGGTCACCGGCACCGCCGAGAGCCCCACCACCGCCGCCGTCTCCACTTTCGCCAGCATCATTCACCCCGCATGATGGTGACATTAACCTGGATAGCACGCTCACTATTCAGAACGCTGGAGAGCATCGCGATTCCCTGTTCTGTAAAAACATAGGCCAAGTATTTCCTGTGCCGTCCTCGTCCAGCTTTTAAGGTCGCAAATTGCGACCTTAAAGAATTTGCCTCTTCAGGAGCCAACTGAAACATAAAATCCGGTGGGAAGCGGTTCGGGTTCCTCCGAACTTGTTCGTTGAGCCTCTTCGTAGAAACCCCATAAAGTTCCGCAAGATCGCTGTCCAGCATCACCTTGTACCCGCGGATCAGCAGGATCCGTGACTGGATTTGCTCAGCGGAGAAAAATTTGGAGAAGGACTTCTTGCCCATCGCAAGCAGGCAGGGTACAGCGAAGGCGAATTACCTGTCAACAAATATTTTGCAGATTATAGAATTAGGCGGAGAGATCGGCGAGGACATCCAATACGTCCGGCAAGGCAAGCTCTTCCATGCCGGCGTAGAAAAGCGGGTCGATCCAGAACGTGGGCCGCGCGGCGGTGATGGCTTGCTGGATCACCAGCGGCAGGGCGCTTTCCGGCAGAGATCGAATCGGGCTTCCCTCTTGAAGCAGAACCTCCACCGTCCGGAATCCGGCCTCCTCCAAACCGGCCTTGTCTTCCCGGAGACCCAATCGGAGCGGCACGTCTTCCGGCCAGGAGAAAGCGGCCCGGATCCGTTCTTCCAAACCGGCAAGGAGGGCCGTTTGATCGGCCCCGGTTTTCCCCGGAACCAGGCGGGAATCAAACAGGACGGCCGCCGGCCGGTTAAGCGAAGCGGCCGCACGAAGATCCGCGATCTTCCCGGCAAATTCCAGCGCCGGGGCAATCTGCTTCAACCAGCCCGGCATCCGCTCCTCCAGCCCGGTGCGGGAAGTGGCGATCCGAAATTCGAAGCGGCGATCGGAGAAATGGTAAATCCCATAGTGGGCTTGTCCATTATTCATCCCGGAGTAAACCATCTTCACGGGAGGGGCATCTTGCTGTCGATGGACGTGACCGACCACCAGGATGCCGTCCTTCTGGCCGATAGAATTCAAGAATTGGGCGGCCTCCGCTTGAGTGTAGCGGCGTTTCCCGCTGGAGCTGTCCAGCCGGCTCCAGGCAATCGCATCCACAATGGGATCTTTCAAATCCAGCACGTTCGGGACATGGCGGATCTGGTTCAGGATTTCTTCGGGCAATCCGGTCAAACCCAGCGGAGGTCCGCCGTGAAAAAAAGCCCCTCCTTCCCAAATGCCTCCCAATGGAACCTGCTGGAGGAAATTCACCTCATAATGCTTCAGATAATCGTTTTTATACAGCTCCTGAAGTCTATCCCGGTAATATTTCCAGGGATGATAGGCGGGACCGGCGAGGGTGGTCCGGA
>CAZKNC010000195.1:0-3193 GCA_964553935.1 uncultured Planctomycetia bacterium
CTGCTGGACGTTGGCGAAGAGGATCTGGTCGTATTTGTTGGGATAGGTCAGGAACTCGTTGTGGTTGATCTTGAGGATGAAGGGGATCTTCTTGGCGTATTTCCGAGAAACCGCGCCCAGCACGCCCAGCGTGGAGGCCACCCCATTGCAGCCGCCTTCGACGGCCAGCTTCACGATGTTCTCCGGATCGAAATATTCTGGATTCTTCGCGAACGAGGCGCCGGCGGAATGCTCGATTCCCTGATCGACCGGTAAAATCGAAACGTAGCCGCTGCCGGCCAGGCGCCCGTGATTCATCAGCGCTTGAAGGTTTTTCAGGACCGGCCGGGGCCGATCGCTGTCCGTGAAGATTTTCTCCACCGCGCCCGGGCCGGGCAGGTGGATCTGCTCTTTTTTGATCTTGGGGTTGGAATAACCGAGAAGATTTTCCGAATCGCTGCCGAGCGCTTCCTTGATCTGGTCAATGAGTGCCATGGTTCTTTGAGGTCTCCTTGTTGGAAACTGCTATTATAGCACTGGTGATAAAATCGGGGACCGGATGAACAATCAGCGGATTGCGCTTTTTATGGCCCTTCTTCTGGGCGGGAGTTTGGGCGGAACGCTGGCTTTTGCCTGGCATGGCCAGACCCAGCGCGCCCGAGAGGAGCAGCGGCTGTTGGAACAGCGGCGGGCTGCTTGGGAGGCGATGAAGCAGCAGCTTCTGCGCGAGGTCCGGCAATTCAATGGGGAAGCCGGCATCTGGGTGGAGGACTTCAGCACCGGATGGAGCACGACGTACCAATCCCAAAAAACATTTCCCGCCGCCAGCACCGTCAAGATCCCGATCCTGGCTGCCTGCTATGAAGCCGCTCAGGAAGGGAGGATCCGCCTCGATGAGAAAGTGGTCCGCCGCGGGGCCGACAAGGTGCTCGGCTCCGGCACGCTGAAAGCTCAGCCCAACGGCTCGGCTTGGACCGTGCATCAGCTGATGAATTTCATGATTACCCGCAGCGACAACACCGCCACCAACCTGCTGATCAAACGCCTGGGATTTGACGACCTGAACCGATCGTTCCGGCGGATGGGCCTGACTCATACGCGCTTGTCCAGGAAGATGATGGATTTCTCCCAACGCAGGAACGGCGTGGAAAACTACACCACCGCGCAGGATGTCTCCTTGACGCTGAAGAAACTCTACCAGCGGAGACTGGTGAGTCCCGAGGTATCCAGCCAGTGTTTGTCCCTGCTCAAGCAGGTTACGCTCAACGACCGGATCCCGGCCCGGCTTCCGAAAGGGACCGTGGTGGCGCACAAGACCGGACTGGAAAAAGGGGTCTGCCACGATTCCGGGATCGTGTTTACCTCCCGCGGGGACTTCCTGGTCTGCGTGCTCACGAAAAGCCGGAACAAAACCGCCCGCCCGGCCAAGGAATTCATCGCTCGGATCGCCAGCCATGCTCATCGATACAAAACCCAACTGTGACGCCATGAAGCTGACCCGTCCGCTGGTGGTGCTGGATCTCGAAACCACCGGAACCTGGATTGAAAAAGACAAGATCGTGGAGATCGCCATGGTTCGGCTGTCTCCCGGCCAGGAGCAGGCGTCGTACCACGCGCGAGTCAACCCCGGCATGCCGATCCCGCCGCGGGTCAGCGACATCATCGGGATCCGGGATGAAGATGTGAAGGGTTGTCCCCGCTTTTCGAAGATCGCCCCGGAGGTTCTGGGTTTTATCGGCGATGCGGATCTGGGCGGGTTTAATGTGGAGCGGTTTGACCTGCCGGTGCTGGAGCGGGAACTGTTCGACTCCGGGCTCAAGTTCGAATGGCGCAGCCGAACCCTCTACGACGCGCAGCGCGTCTATCACCTGCATGAGAAGCGAACCTTAAAAGCCGCGTATCAGTTTTACTGCGGCAAAGAATTGGTGGACGCCCACACGGCGATGGCCGATACCGAGGCCTCGCTGGAGATCCTGGCGGTCCAGATCCAGCGGTACGGCAAGCCCGAGCAGGGGATCGAAAGCTTAAGGGATTTCCGGTACGAAGAGAAAAGCGATTACTTCGACGAGGAGAAAAAATTCCGCTGGTGGAACGGGGAGCTGTATCCGATCTTCGGAAAATACGCCAAGCGGGCGAGCTTGAAAGAGATCGCGCAGAAAGACCCGGAATACCTGCGCTGGATCCTGACCACCGATTTCTCCGAGCCGGTTAAAACGATGATCCGCGGGGTACTGGCCGGGAAATTTCCTCGACTGCCCGGCTAACGGTCCAGCTTCACAAGATTTTGCCACCAGCGATCACTCTTCCAGGTTTTTAGCCGCCGGGCCAGCCGTTTTGCGCTGGGGGTCCTCAGCAGGTGTGCCGGCCGCTTCATCCAGTCGATCGCGCGCGGGTGGTGGTTTTGATCCGCGTACTCTTTTCCTTGGATCATGCACTCGAGGATGTCGGCATCCCGGGCGATCACCGCGGCGCGGGTGGATTGGTTGAGAAGCTCAAAAACCCACCGTCCCATCTCCTTGCGGATCGGCTCCGGCAGGGAGGAGAGCTGTTCCTTCGATGCTTTCCATTCCGCCGTACGGAAATCGATGTAGCGGTGGCCTACCTTGTGCAGGTCGTTGATCCGGGCTTCGTGCAGGTCGTTGATGAGGGCAATCATCACCGGCTCGTAGGGATCCGCCTTTTCCATTTTTGCCAGCAGGTAGGCCAGCAGAGCCGCCCGGAAGGAATGGTCCGCCACCGATTCGGCGTTTTTCATGCCGAGCATCCACCAGCCGCTGCGCCGAACGGCTTTCAGAATGCCGGCTTCGCCGGTCAAATCAAGCAGAGAGCCGGCGTCTCGTGATTTCATAGGCGAAAATCGCGGCGGCAGTGGCCACGTTGAACGACAGGGACGCTCCCGGCATCGGAAGCGTCAGCGTGAGGTCCAGATGTTTCTCCAGTCCTGGGCGGATTCCGGTTCCTTCGGATCCGAGCACCACGGCCAGTGGAGTCGGCCAATCGGCGGTGGGCAGGGGGGATCCGCCGGAAACGGCGGCTCCGGCGATCCAGTACCCGGCTTTTTTCGCCCGTTCGGAGGCCTGAACCAAATTCGTCACGAGGGCCACCGGCACGTGGTTCTCTCCGCCGCAGGCCACTCGCAGGACCGTTTCATTGATCTCGGCCGAGTCGTGCTTGGGAAGGACCAGTCCCAGATTGCCGAAGCAGGCGGCCGTGC
>CAZKNC010000196.1:0-725 GCA_964553935.1 uncultured Planctomycetia bacterium
CCGTTCGGTCGGCCACCGTTTCGAGTTCCATCGGGCTCCCGGGTGGACCGCGATCAACGGCTGATTTTCCGCGATCCAGCCTTCCTTCAACAGCGCGTCGACCCGCGCTTCATCCGGCGGACCCGGCCACAATTCCAACTGCTGGGGAGCGTTCTGAACGCCGAGCAGCTGCAGAATCCGGAACTGATGCTCCACCGGCGGCACC
Source organism: uncultured Planctomycetia bacterium (assembly GCA_964553935.1). Lineage (GTDB taxonomy): Bacteria > Omnitrophota > Gorgyraeia > 1-14-0-20-64-10 > 1-14-0-20-64-10 > CAZKNC01. The sequence continues at coordinate 206 of CAZKNC010000196.1, forward strand.
GGCCTTTCCGGCGGAATCGCCCGATGCGACAGCAGTCCGCTCCATCGCCGTCCCGCGAACCCATAACGCTGAGGAGCACCCGAGAGCCAGCCGAGCCAATGACTGCGCCGATTATTTTGAAAATCAACGACCAGATCCACTTGCGCCCGGGCAAGGCGCCAACCGAGCCCCGCCAATCCCAGCCAAGAACCCTGCCGGGCCAAGTCGAAGACCACCAGGTCATCCACGTAAGGACAGCGATGCAGCAGCTCGCGCGACTCCCGGCCGACCACCACCGTGATATGCGACTGGGGGAACCGCTCTCGAAGCGCCCGCAGGGAGGGGGTGATCAAAACAACGTCTCCCACCGCGCTGAACTTAATCACCGCGATCCGCAGCCGCTCAGAGGCCTCCCGGTAAACCTCCAGCGTCTCGCTGACCATCCGAGCTAGGGGAAAAACCGTTTCGATGCGGCGGCGATTCTCGCGGGAAAAAACGCGGGCCAACGCCCGGTCATTGAGCAGCAGCACGATTGCCTCTC